>NZ_JAGHZH010000034.1:0-61144 GCF_017746885.1 Roseofilum sp. SBFL
CAGATTTGAATAAAATTGAACACTTTTGGGAGCGGCTGAAGAAGGAGGTGGGAAAACTCAAGAACCAGTGTGAATCCCTTTATGATGCCATCATAGAAGCTTTTAAGATACTGTCCTAACGCTCCCTTTCTTTGCTATATAATTCCATCTTTGGACTTCTGGCAATATTATGCTTCGATAAACGATCGATGTCCAGATCTTAGTGACAAACTAATAAGCTTTCTGTAGGGGGAGTTGGCAATATTATGGTTCAGTTCCCGGCAAAGTTATGGGTAAAGGCACATGTACCTCATGAAAGCGGAAAATGTTGGAATCCCCAACTTCGATCTAAGGTCAAATTGGGGTTTTGTCGATCGTGACGATCGATCAGTTCAATGCGATCGCCCCCTATTAATTCTCCAATAATGGCCGCCTCTCCCTCTAATGTCTCCACGAAAGGATGAGCGACTTCTGGAGGAAGGCACAACACTAACTCAAAATCTTCTCCTCCATAAAAAGTCCAATGGCGAATCTTGGCTTCAGAAAGTACAGAGCTTAAACCCTGAGCAGTGGGAATTTGACTTAAATCAATCCTAGCGCCAACGCCACTGGCGCGACAGATTTGATCTAAGGCATCGGCTAACCCATCGCTACTATCCATTCCGGCGATCCGTTGCGGCTTTAAATTCCATAATTTGGGTAGAACATCTAAGCGCGGTTTGGGATATTGATGCGCTTTAATGAATTTTTGGCGATCGCCGGGTGACAAAGTCATCGACCACTGAGGATTTAACAAACATTCTAGGCCAGCACGGGAGGCTCCATGAACCCCTGTGACCACAATAAGATCGCCGGGCTTTCCAGTATGGCGTTGACAGAGGCGATCGGGTTTAACTTGTCCCAAAGCGGTAATACTAAGGGAAATAACCGGCGATCGCACTACATCCCCACCAATAATGGCAGTCTCATGGGGTTTTAAACCGTCATTCATCCCTTCATAAAGTGACTCAACCCACTCCACCTCTGTATCTGCCGTTAAACTTAACCCCACGGCGATCCCTAGGGGACAAGCACCCATAGCGGCTAAATCTGATAAATTAGCCGCTACTGCTCGCCATCCAACGGCATGGGGGGGAGTCGTGAGATCGCTAAAATGGACTCCATCCACCAACACATCCGTGGTCACCACCATGCGGTATCCTGGAGTCAGATCCAACACTGCCCCATCATCCCCCACTCTATGGGCAGCACAAAACCGGAAGAGACGCTGCAAAAGCCCCTGTTCCCCAACTTCTCTCACCTTCATGGCCACATCGTAAAATACTGAAAACGTCTTCTATACTTTAAACCCTGACATGATCGGCGAAAATCCTGCCTTAATTCCTCTCCTAATCCTTACCCTTCTGCTGTGTATCGGTCTCTTTTTCTTTATTCGAGCCTCCGTTAAAGACCGAACAGAAGAAATCACCCTCATTGCTAACATCACAGAAGAAGAATTACTTCCCCAACTGCAAACCTATTTTGACAACCGAGCCTACCAGGTTACTGCTCTAGAGAGCCAAACCCAGAAAATCACCTTTGAGGGGACTGTTCAACCCAGTTGGTTTTTAGCCATTTTTCTCTCTTTTTTAGCTACTCTTGGCCTACTTTGTGGTAATCTTGTAATTTCTACCGTATGGTCTGACTTTCCCCCAATCCTATGGGCGATCGTCTTCCTTGCCCCGGGTGCAGGTCTTTTCTACTGGAAGGGCGCTTATCGCACTGAACAAGTGGAGCTACAAGTTCAATCTCTTGAGTCATCCACGAAAACGGCGCAAAGTCTAATTGCGGTCAGAGCGCACCGAGATGAACTGGCTGAACTTCAGAAAGCCTTACAATCTTTGCTTTGTAATGAGGCAGAGTTAAGCTGAAACTCTGCCTCATTAGCTCCCTGAGTTACCTGAAGCTTGACACGCTGCTATCCGATCGGATAAGGTGTATCAACTTGTTTGGCTTCAGTTATGACAGCTCCCAGTAGCATTGATGGGGGTTGAAGGTCATCCGGATGTTTCAAACTGGGAAACAGAAAATGGTTTTCCTCAACATATTGAGCGCCAAATAAACCTTTTTCTGCCCAAAAATACCGATCTGTGGTATGCTCGTTCCGCTTGACCAATAATAAAGCGGGTGGGATAATCCCTTGAGCGCGAATAAATTTTCGAGCTGCCGTTACGGGTTTATCTTCTCCGCTTTCAATGCTATACTGAGGAACTTGTTCGAGGATACGCCGTCCTTCCTGGCGACGACGACTTTTGCGCTTACGTCTCCTAGCCAAATCTCCTTACCTCCCCTTTTAGCAGACAGATGTAGTTGTGGTTACAAAATACGTGCAGATTATATCGGTTTCTATGAAAAAAATCAATCAGTCTTAAGATAAATCAACAAAAGTCCCTAATCATACTGACGCGATCCCTATACAGATCCCCATCGGTAGAACCGGCTAAAGTCACTGAAGTCGCGGAAACCACTACAATAGGGAAAATGGAATTCACTTTGGGTATTCCTCGAATGTGTAATGTTGTGAATTCCTAACGTCCCCGCTTAAGTTCTATCCTCATGTTAAGGCCTGCCAGTTCGGACTTTATTGAACTGTGTCGATCGCAAATCTCCTTGTTGACCCAATCGTTGGGAGCATCTTTGAGTGCAGTTTATCTAACGGAACACCATCTAGACCGGTCGTTTACCCAACTGATTCCGATCGCCGCTTACCCGGATCGGGCAACTCCTTGGACGGAGTTGAAGCCGATCTCTTTTCTTCCCTATGAGGGATACTTGCAAGGTCTTGCTCCTTCTTTACCCAATCCCCTCGATCCGAAGTTGGAATCAGCCGCATCGAAAGTCCTGCCGCAACCTCATCAACTGATCCTACCGCTGGTAAAACAAAAAATGTTGATGGGGTTTTTAGTCACCCAACGGGAGGATCGGCAATGGAATGAACTCGAGCGAGAACAAATTCAACATATTACGAATACATTGGCGATCGCCTGTTTGTTGGATCAACGGGGTCAATGGTCTGAACATCGCTATCAACAACAGAGTACGCTGCAAACGAAGCGTCATGAACTGTTCCATAATTTTCTCCATCAATTCCGTAATCCTCTAACCGCTCTGCGAACCTTTGGTAAACTGCTGCTGAAACGATTGCCTGCTGCCGATCCGAATCGGGCGATCGCCGAGAATCTTCTGCGCGAAAGTACTCGCCTCCAGGATTTGCTCCAATATTTTAACCAATCGATGGATTCCCTAGAAGTGTCAGGGAACCGTCTGAATGGGGAGAATCCTTCAGAACAGCGACTGTTGAGTGCAACCCCTTCCTCTGTACCCCAACTTCCGGCTTCCCTAGGTCAGATTTCCCTCACGCTTCAATCGTGCGCTATTGAAGAGATTTTAGACGCTCTTTTACCGTCTATTGAGGCGATCGCTCAAGATAAGGGATTGGGTCTTAATGGTCAAATTCCGGCTAATTTACCTCTCATGGAAGTCGATCCCACGGCGTTAACGGAAGTTTTGAATAATCTTTTAGAAAATGCAATTAAATACACACCCGCTCCAGGAACGATATATCTACAGGTCACGGCTCGCGAGACTCAAAATCAACTGCTGATTGCCATTAGTGATACCGGCCCAGGTATTCCCCCAGAGGATCTAACTGAGGTCTTTAAGCGCCATTATCGAGGGGTTCAAGCTGAGGGGGAGATTCCTGGAACGGGTTTAGGTTTGGCGATCGCTAAAGATTTAACGGAGCAAATGCAGGGAAGCCTGAACGTTTTTAGTCCAGCCGCCTATCCACCTGACGCGACCCAAGGCACAACGTTTGTAGTTAGTTTACCCATTCCGTAAGTTTAATTGAGGATCAATAAGTATGGTGTTGTCAACGACTCGTGCCTTAAAAGAATGGGAGATCGCCATCCAAGCCTTAGAAACGGGCGAAATCATCTGCCTTTGGCGCAAAGGAGGCATTCAAGAAACCGAAAAACGCTTTCAGGTGGATCGGGATTGGATTTGGCTCTATCCGACTTATGAGCATCAAAAACCCTCTTTACTAAAACCAGTCTATGCGGCTCAAGTTAAGCCAGTTCCTTCTGGATGGCATCCTGATAAAATTACCATTAGTAGTGGTGCAAAGGTTACCGATGTTTTAGAACTCACGGAACCGGAGCAAATTCAGGGATTATTTCACAACTTGTTTGCCGAACAGATTTGGACTGAAGACTTTATCAGCGATCGCCTGCGCTGGAAGCCCCAAAAACCGCTCTCTCTTCTCCTGCTGCGAGTTTACCGCTTATCGAAACCAGCGATCGTTCCCTACGATGCCAGTTATGGCGGCTGTAAATCTTGGATCGATCTACAAATTACGATTTCTGGCGATCGACTCTCTCCCGTTCTCAATGATTCCATTTATGAACAACGATGTAACCAAATTCGAGCGCTTTGCGCTGTAACGGGGGGATAGGGAGAGTTAGGACATTTTTTATTGCCTATTGCCTCAAACCCTAACCTAACTGTCCTAACCCACTCCTGTTTTCTTCAGGTATTGACCCACTAACTCAATGATGCGATCGTCCGTTAACATCCAAGGATGAATCAGAACAGGAACCGTGATGTTTTTCCCCACAGGAACATTGGAACTTTTAGCAGGCAAAATCATTAAATCGTTGGGGGTCCAAATGGAAGTAAATTGAACGGAGTTCAGTCGATCGAAATCTCGATTTAAATCTTGCAAAAACTGACTATTGGGGCGCATTTGCACGCAGCCAGGATTTTGTCGCACGTAGGACATTAAGCTACCATGATGGGGAGACGATAACGTAATGAAGCGATCGCATCGCTCTAGCCCTCCCAAGCGCTGTAAATAGTACCGGCTAATGATTCCTCCCATACTAAAGGCAACTATATCGAAGCGTGTATCTTGGCTAAACGTTCGCTCTACATACCCTTGAATCTGTTCTGCTAACCGATCTAAACCCACTTGGCCATTGTTGGGAACTAAATCTAGAGCATGAGTCAACCATCCTTGACCCTCTAACACCACAGCCATTTTCCTAAACACCGCTCCAGTGTCATCAATGCCATGAATGAGTAAAACCGGATTGCGAGTTGTCATAAAAAAAGCCTACAGAGAGAAAACAAGAGTTTAAACAAAAGAAAAGAGGGGATTGAATCCCCCCTCAAAGTATATCAATTCAGGCCAATGGTTCTCTATTTAACGCTAACTTTAGCGCCTGCTTCCTCAAGCTGCTTCTTAGCATCTTCTGCCGCATCCTTAGCCACTGCCTCTTTAATCGGTTTAGGCGCAGATTCCACCATTTCCTTGGCTTCCTTCAGACCCAAGCCAGTAAGGGCACGAACCACTTTAAGAATGGCAATCTTCTTATCAGCAGGAACTTCTTCCAGAATCACATCAAATTCGGTTTTCTCTTCCACTTCCTCAGCCGGAGCCGCAGCGCCAGCACCAGGAGCCATCATCATCATGCCACCAGCCGGAGCCGCAGCACTCACCCCAAAGACTTCCTCGATTTGCTTAACCAATTCAGAAGCTTCGAGCAGAGAAAGGGTTTTCAGCTTTTCAACAATTTCGTCAGTAACAGCAGACATAGTTAGGTATACTCCGTATTAGTCATTTACGATCGGGTGAAGGGGATTCTAAGCAGCATCACTGCCAGCGTCCCCTCCTTCTTTGTCCACGTAGGCCTGAAGGCCACGGGCAATAGAGGATGGAACTTGATTAATTCCAACCGCCAGTTTGGTTGCCACACCATTGATTGCCCCAGCAATTTGAGCAATAAGTTCCTCTTTAGAAGGCAAGTCACCAATGGCTTTAATCTCTTCCTCGGAGAGGGCACGGCCTTCCATGACCCCACCCCGAAGAATGGTTTTCTTGGTGGCTTTTTGAAAACCTTGGTAGGCTTTAATTGCCCCACCAATATCGTCTTTAACCAGCAGAAAGGCTGAAGCATCGGCCAGGAACTCCTTCATCGGTTCCCAAGCTTCATCCCCTTCTACGGCTTTACGCATCAGGGTATTCTTGGTTACCTTACAGGTGGTTCCTGTTGGGCGCAGTTGTCGCCGTAAATCAGTGATTTCAGCAACAGATAGACCTTTGTAGTCAATGACAACAGCGAGTTGGGCATCCTTCAAGCTTTCTTGAAGTTCGGCGAGGATCGCCTTTTTATTTTCTAGGGTTCTCCCCATTGATGTGTTACCTCCATGGTCTGAGTCAGACATTACTCCGACTTTGGCATTAGTCGCCCAAAAGCAACGCCCCGACAGGGTAGCCGGGGCGTTGCTAGCGAAAATGATCGACCCAACCAGGCTAGACTGACCTGGAGATGGGGAATTTAAAGAACACTTTCGACGGGCCTCGGCAGGAAATTAAGCAGCAAGCACCTGCTATCTTGGGCTGAATCGATATAAAAATTCAGAGGTTTAGAGTTTTAGACGCATTGCAAGTTGTACCCGTTAGGCAGCTTCACCAACTTTGAGGTCTCGTAAGAGGGAAGTATCGACCTCAATCGGCGGGCCCATGGTGGCACAAACATAAACGGTGCGCCAGTATCGGCCTTTAGCACCAGAGGGTTTGTTGCGATCGATGGTTTCCTGGATGGCTTTGAGGTTTTCCAAGAGATCTTCCGCACTAAACGCGGCTTTACCAAAGAGGATATGGACGATTCCAGTGCGGTCTGCCCGGAATTCCAGTTTACCCGCTTTGACTTCAGCAATGGCCTGAGCCACATCCGAGGTTACTGTTCCTGCTTTTGGTGAAGGCATTAACCCACGGGGACCGAGTAAACGACCAAGTTTTGCCACTTTAGGCATCATGTCTGGAGTGGCAATGAGGCGATCGAAGTCCATACGTCCTTTTTGGATCTCATCAATCAGTTCTTCCGAACCAAAGACATCTGCTCCGGCACTGGAGGCTTCTGAGACTTTTTCCCCTCTAGCAATAACAGCGACTCGAACAGTCTGCCCGGTTCCTTTGGGTAAAACTACCGTCGTTCTTAACTGCTGGTCAGTATATTTGGGATCAATTCCTAGGCGAATGTGGGCTTCTGCCGATTCTGGGAATTTGGCTGTGGCTGTCTCTTTGAGTAACTCGATGGCCTCTAAGGGTTCATAGGGCCGCTCTTCTACTTTTTTGTACAGCTCTTGCAGTCTACGCGATCGCTTTGTAGGCATGTTTTTTTGGATCTCCTGGGGTGGATAACGAAGGCCTGACTTCTCCCCCGCTTTAGTTCAATTACAGTTGTCTTAAGAGTAGACAATTCTATTATGATAGCACAAGAAGAAAACTTCTTCTAGTCCACCACTTTGACTCCCATATTTCGGGCAGTTCCGGCCACAATATTCATGGCTGCCTCAATATCATTAGCATTTAAATCAGGCATTTTGGTTTGGGCAATTTCTTGCAGTTGGGCGCGGGTAATGCTTCCTACTTTTTGTTTGTTGGGTTCGGCTGAACCTCTCTCAATCTTGGCCGCTTTTTTAATCAGCACCGAAGCAGGAGGGGTTTTGAGAACAAAGGTAAAACTGCGGTCTTCATAAACAGAGATTTCAACGGGAATCACCATTCCAGGTTGATCGGCCGTTTTCGCATTATATTCTTTGCAGAACATCATGATATTCACCCCATGTTGACCCAGTGCGGGACCAACCGGAGGTGCAGGGTTAGCTTTACCCGCAGGTAAAGCTAATTTAATCAGAGCAACAACTTTTTTAGCCATTGGCAATCATCCTAAATTGACTTTATTGTTTTTCAACTTGATTGAACTCTAGTTCAACTGGGGTATCTCGACCAAAAATAGAAAGGAGGGCTTTGAGTTTGCTCCGTTCCGGACTAACCTCAATTACTTCTCCTTCAAAATCTTTAAATGGTCCAGATAAAACCAGGATTTTGTCACCAGGGGCCATATCAATTTTGACCACTGTTTTATCTTCCTGGGTCTGTTTGAACATGCGCTCGACTTCTGTTGGACTCAGGGCAAGGGGTTTAACATGCCCCCGTCCTCGACCGTAGCGACGTTTTTGTTCTGCCCCTACAAAGTTAATCACATTAGGGGTGTTTTTGACTACAGGCCAGGTTTCATCGTCGAGAACCATATGGATCAAGACGTACCCAGGAAGGACTTTTTCTACCGTCTGTTGAGATTTTCCTCCCTTGCGGAATTGAACCGTTGATTTTTCCGGAATTTTAACTTCCAGAATGCGGTTAGCTACGTTGAGAGTTTGCTTGCGTTGTTCGAGGTTATTTTTAACCCGCTTTTCACAACCGGAAGCAACCTGTACAGCATACCATCTGGGTTTTTCAGCCGGTTTGTTGTCGGTTTCCTGGAGGTCTGTTTCTCTGGGGTTGGACTCAAAAGACTCCTCTGATACCATGATCAAAATACCTGACTGGCTGTCCAAATAAATAGTTTATCGACTGCAAAGATCAGGAAGGCGAATAATCCAACCATGGACATTACAGCAACAGATTCACTGATCAGTTGTTGGCGAGAAGGCCAAACAACTTTTTGCAGTTCGTCTTGCGTTCCTTGCAGAAATTTCTGGGTAACCTCTACGGGGTTGTCTGTTTTTTCTGGTACTTGTGCGGTTTCTTTTTTGGCCACAGTGTTTGGATCTCCCTTCTGATTGAGTGATGGGGTGAGGATTGAGTTCTTCCCATGTATTGATCATGGGTTTCTCTTTCTTTACCCTGACGTTAATCTCCAGTCTAGCGAACCTGTCTTGATTTTTACGACCTTTACACCACTTCCTTTCAGCCAGTTCTAGCAGTCCTAAGCAGGACTTGATGACAGACTGGCCAAGATCAGGGACTAACGCGCCCTGGAGGATTTAAACCCCAAACACTAAGCATATCATAATTCACCCAAAAATCATCGAAATTTTTGGGTCTTAAACTCCCTCTTTGAGGGATCAGTAGAAAAACTTAGGCTGATGGTAAAAAATATTTGAACTATGTGTGAGTAACTGTTTACGGGTCGCGTTAACAAAAGCGAGACTATAGTCGTTGTAAGTTGTATTGTAAGACGGAGAGAGAGGGATTCGAACCCTCGTTAGCGTTTCCACTAAACGACATTTCCAGTGTCGCGCCTTCAACCACTCGGCCACCTCTCCAGGTGAAACTGATGGGCAGTAGGTTATTTACCTACCAGTTTATGACTATATCATCAGTTGCTTTAATCAGTCAAGCAGGAGTGAGGTTAAGTTCTGAGATCTTACTCCTGCCTGACTTATAGAGTGAAGCGCTAGGCAACAGGTAGTAGGAGATTTTTTACCCCTACTTGTGTACAAGGTTTTGAGTAGTCAACCCTGCATTCCATAACGCAAGCAAAGCGCTGTAAGCCTCAAGCCGGATAAATCCGCAGACGGCGATTGGGTTCTTCACCGAAACTATCGGATTTGAGCCGATAATGCTCCACCAGTTCATGTTGCATCTTGCGAACTTTTCCAGAGCGGGGCAGAAGTTCTACCGGTTGTCCTTTGGGAATCACAATCTGTTCTACAGCCAAGCGCGCTTCTTCGAGAGCTTCTAACTCATCTTCTGCACCACTGTGGGCAAAGAGATTTAAGTCGATCGCCTCATTGACATGGGAGGTATCGAGATCCAGCAGTCGCTGGAGGGTGCGAATCATCTGGGGGACTGTGTTCGACTTGAGCGTATGTACCGGTAGATGGCGGGATCTGGCCATTTGTTTGAGTTTCCCTTGGTTTTTCAAATGCGATCGCAACGCTAACACCGCATCGGCACCATCAATATCCTTGGTCAGCAATACCGGTATATTCAACGTGCGAATCACCTGCTCCAATTGATGGCGACTAATCCCATAGGGATAGATATGCAACGGCCAATCCTCTCCATTGGGCCCGGTGGGTCGCTCTTGTTCCCCAGTGCGACTCAAGGAATCTTCCAACATCTGATGAAACGACTCTTGCTCTGGGGAAACTGCTTGCGGAAAAGAAGCATATTTAGAGTCATTGGAGACCGGGAACATATGACCCTGACTGCGCCAACCCTTGACCCCCTGAGCTTTTGACCACCCTTGAGTCTCTCCTACCGCACTATTAGATAAAGGCACTGGAGTGAGATGATTAGATTGGCCATGATGACCAGAACGGCGACCCGTCGGCCGTTGAATGGCTAACCCATTTTCTGTGGTTTCATGGCTAATCACCACTTCTCCTTGCTCATTGACAGTACGCACCTGGGGAGTGGGTTGTCGGCCGCGCAATAAACCATCGATCATTTCATCAACTTGTTCGTGGACAATCCACCGTTGACGCTCCTGCATTTCAATGGCAATCTCGAACGTAGGGGGGGACTTGCGCTCTAAAACTGTTTTTTGTGACCCCCGTCGCCGTGCTTCATCATCGCCCAGGGTAACGGCTTGAATCCCGCCGACTAAATCGGAAAGAGTTGGGTTTTTAATCAGGTTTTCCAGTTGATTCCCGTGAGCGGTTCCCACTAACATGACTCCCCGTTCGGCGATCGTCCGAGCAGCTAAGGCCTCTAGTTCTGTGCCGATTTCATCAATCACAATCACTTCGGGCATGTGGTTTTCCACGGCTTCAATCATCACTTGATGCTGAAGTTCCGGACGGGCGACTTGCATCCGTCGAGCGCGACCGATCGCAGGATGGGGAATATCTCCATCGCCCGCAATTTCATTAGAGGTGTCGATAATCACGACGCGCTTGTCGAGTTCATCGGCCAATACCCTGGCAATTTCCCGCAACGCCGTAGTTTTGCCCACACCGGGACGACCCAGCATTAGAATCGATTGTCCACGCTCGACTAAATCCCGAATCATGCCAATCGTGCCAAAGACGGCTCGCCCCACCCGTAAGGTTAAGCCAATAATGTCTCCAGTACGGTTGCGAACGGCGCTGATCCGATGCAGGGTTTGTTCGATACCCGCTCGGTTATCGCCACCAAAGTGACCGACTCGATCTAAACAGTATTGAATATCTTCTCGGCTTACGGGAGTGTCGGTAATATACTCAGCCGCTTGTTTGGGAAATCGAGCTTCTGGGAGACGACCTAAATCAAGGACAACTTCAATCAGTTGACCGCAGTTGGTATGGGTGTCTAAATTGTGGCGGATGGTCACCGGTAAAATGTCGAGCAATTGCTTTAAGTCGTCGGCCATATCCATTGAGGGTTGTTTGGGACTTTGAGCGTTGGAGGCTTCAGGTATCCGAGGCAGTTCAAAAGCGTTCATAAAATCGATATTTAATAGGGGAATAGGATTGGCTTAGGGGGGCGGGGGTTTGAGTTGAGAGATTAGGGTATGGGCTAACTTGACCCCAGCCCAGAGAAGGTCAGGATGGTCTTCTATATGGGGATAGGCCAATCCCTGGAAAGATTGATCGGTTTGGGTTTCGGATGGCTCCAAGGGTTCCAAAATGGGAGAGAGTAAGACACGAGCATAACTACCATAGGCAACACCTATAATGGGGGATTTTGGATCGGTCAATGGGTATGAGGTCGATCCAAGCTTGTTTGTCTCTGGGGTTCCCAAGAGTCCTAGGCTTTTGAGCTTGGGAACGGTATAGTCGTTCGTTCCTCCTGCCAGTTGTAAGGCTCCTGGAAATCCAGATTCCATAACTTTTTGGGCGAGTTTGATGGTGCGGTGGGTGGTTCCGGAGCTGATGTCCCCACTCATGGGACGACCATCCAGTTGCCAGATTACAGGACAGGGGAGGGGGTGAACGAGTTCATGGAGAGACCATAGATAGTCGATGAGACGATCGCCGTCTGGACAGCTAATGGCGATTAACCGCACAGATGCCGTGTGCGGTGCGATCGCTTGCCAAAGACGCTTGAAGTCTGTATAATGGGAGGTCTGGGTATGAATTTCCAAGGCATCAATCCCTGCCTCGATCAGTTGAGGAACAAGGGTTTGAGGCGTGGAAATGTAAGAGCGAGTCACAATTCGGTTGTGGGGGCAAGTGGGGATACACCGGCCACAACCATAGCAACGTTGGTCAATCACACCAATTTCTGGATGAATGGCCAGTTGAATTGCTTGTGCAGGACAGACGGCTTCGCAGGGCCGAGGACAGTCTGGAGGACATGACGATGGGTCAAATTCGGCTTTGCGGAAATGGGGATCTTCTCCGTCGTTCAGGCTAGCCATGATTAGGGGATCGTGGTTTTTGCCCGGCTGACCGAGTTGGCGTTGCCAAGTTTGGGTCTTGAGTCTACGGGCGGCAAAGATGGCCTCTTGAGCCACGGCGACAATAGCCGGATCGGCCGCCACATCAATACAGTCGGCTCCCGCGAGGGTATAAGCCAACGTTAGGTTACGAATAGCAGGGATATGTTGGTAACTGGCCCCGCAGATAAGCTTGAACCAGCGGCGATCCCCGATCGAGTTTAGGGCAGGGTACAGTTGAGTCACCCTTTTAAGATAAGGCCTTGTGGCCAAAATGGGGAAGTTTGCACTCACAATAGAATTGAGTCTAGATCTCAATGGGTTGAATTGGGGTCTAGAGTTAAGGTCAGATTATTTGTAGTATAACAGAAATGCTTTGTACTACAAATAATCTCTAATGGAATTTATTTTAATCTCCCTATCCCCCCATCTCCCCATCTCCCCATCTCCCTATCTCCTATTCTTCCAGAGCTTGGAGATAATCTAGGGCAGCTTCGAGGCGATCGCCGCCATATCCTTGAGCAAAGCTATCAAACCAAAAGCCCTCATCAGAATAGGGATCGAGCCGTGCTAACCATTCCCTGGCACGAGGTTTGAGAGATTCCCGTTGTTGACGGCGTTTTTTTTCTTCCTGTTGAGCCGCTTCTCGTTTTTGACGCTCAATGGCACGATTTTGGATATAGCGATCGCGCATATTGTCGAGTAAATCATTCGTCTGAGCCGCAGATGCTTTTAGCGCTTCCCGTTGCGATCGCATTTGCATCGCCCTCAAACGCACCTGCTCTAAATCTTGTCCTTTATCACTTGAGTGTTCAGAAACCTGTTGTTTTTGCACCGTGTAACGCTGGCGAATCTGTTCTAAATCTAATTCTGAAGCTTCAGAGTCCGCAGTAGGCGCTTTTTTTTCGGGTTGATACTGTTGGCGAAGCTCGTCTAAATCTGATTCTGAAGTTTGAGAGTCCGCAGTAGGTGCTTTTTTTTCTTGCTGATATCGTTGGCGAAGCTCATCTAACCCAACTTCCTCTCCCTCTATCTCATTCCCACGTACAAACCCAGACTTAATATCAGAGAGCAAATCATCCATCGGTTCATTCTCTTGGTTCTGCTTAGGAAAGCGATCGAGAGGGGGAGGCTGGCGATCTCCGGACTGTTTCTGCTGATGTTGAACCTTCAACTCATTCAAGAAATCATCAATAGAACTCATTATCTACCTAACCTCCCCAATACACTAGGAGATCAATCATCTCCTAATCTCTAACCCTAATCATAGATCGCATTCATCAATACATCCGTCAGGGTCATGGACTCCATTTCCTCCATGATAACAGTATCCACAATGTCGAATTTCGCACCGACTTCAACCATCCGGTCATCTAAAGCCTTAAGAAACTCGGTTACTTTGGGATCTTTGCCTACTTGGATAAAAGAAATAGCTAACTCTTCATCGCGGTCAATTTTGCTTGAGGCATCTCGAATTAAGGCAATGGCACCTTTCTTTTCTGCTTCTCCTTCAATACCATCGGTAATCACTAAAAACGTTTCTCCGTTTTCTTTCGCTTGACCAGCCGCTTTACGCTCAAAATAATCATTGAGGGCATGTTCAAGCACTTGATCGAACTTAGTGACCCCAGAGGGAGTATTTTCTTGGAAAACTTGTTCTACCTTACTAGCTGTGACATTATCATAGCGGCGGAAGTTGGCGGAAAACAAATAAACGGTAATCCCATCTGGATCGAGTTTTTCACAGAATTGGGCTACCTTAAATGTAGATTCTTGGGCCGCTTGCCACCGACTTTTACCTCCCGGTTGATCTTGCAGCGACATACTATTACTTTTATCGATAATCAGAGTATAGTCGCGGTTTTTTAGAATCTCTTCTGCCATAGATATGATCTCCTTGATAGATAGCGCTGGCGCGGGTAGATAATGGGTAATGGGTCAACCGTTTTTTCTAGAGGGCTTGTTTTAGAGGGAGCCAGCGAACATCGCGATCGCCTCCTAATTCCACAATCAGTTTTACCTTTGGCTCTAAACTCGGTAAGGCTGCTAGATAACCCAGTTCTTCTGAGGATAGGATATGACCTTCAATAATCCACAATAGTAGCCCCTTTGACTTGGCGGGGAGTTGAGCGAGTTGGGTTTGAATAATGGGCGGGATAAAGTAGACATCACCAACAGCGGCTTTTTTACCACTGCTCTTTTTACCGAGGTGGGGAGGACGTACCCCATGCACTCCGGTTAAGTAAGCGGATAAATCTCCCAGACCTCTTGCATCTAGGGACAGTAGCGTATAACCGGCTGCGCGGACGCGGCGGATATAGCGTCCTTCTTCTCCCCCTTCTAGGGGGACATACATGCCTAGTGCGCCTGCGCTCTCTAAGTCTCGAATGAGCTTCTTACCTGTGATAATTAGTGCCATTCTCTCACCTGACCTGATGTAATTCAGGTTTATTTTAACGTGAGTGAGGCATTTTTACTGTGGGGCGATGGACTCAACTCTGGGAGCGATCGCTGCTGGTCGAAGGAGATTGAATTACTATGGTTAATCAAGTGGGTTCAAATATTTGACAAAAGTCATCGACAGGACAGAACAGTTCTTCTAAGCTGGTAGTTATAAGGAGGAATTGGACTGATAATTTCCCACAAGTGAGCGTACCCGATGCTCGTATTCATTATTTTCTAGCGATCGCTTATCCTGAACTCAGGTTAATTATTCATTGAATTGTGGAACTCAAACAGGTCATTATTTCCCATAAAGCTGGAGACGCAGATAGTCGTAAATGGGCACAGCGATGCGCGAAAGAGTTAGATGTCCTGGGTTGTCGAGTGCTGATGGGACCATCGGGGGCTAAAGATAATCCGTATCCTGTGTTTTTGGCTTCAGCGACTGAACCCATTGATTTAGCGGTAGTTTTGGGGGGAGATGGCACGGCACTGGCAGCCACTCGACAGTTGGCAGCCGAAGGTATCCCGATTTTGGCGGTGAATATTGGGGGAAATTTGGGTTTTTTAACGGAGTCGGCGAATAATTTTTATGATACGCAACGGGTTTGGGAACGGTTACAAAGCGATCGCTACGCCATACAACGACGTATGATGCTCCAAGCAGCAGTTTATGAAGGCAATCAGCGGTTTCTCCCTCCCGCGAGCGATCGCTTTTTAGCGTTGAATGAAATCTGCATTAAACCCGCTTCCCATGACCGCATGATTACCTCGAAGCTAGAGATTGAGATCGATGGGGAAGTCGTCGATCAATATCAAGGGGATGGTTTATTGGTCTCCACTCCCACCGGTTCAACCTGTTACAATCTCTCTGCCAATGGGCCGATCATTCATGAAGGAATGGAGGCCATGACTGTAACTCCCATTTGTCCCTTAAGTTTATCGAGTCGTCCCATTGTTATTCCGTCTGGCTGCATCGTCAGCGTTTGGCCCCTGGCAGACTACGATTTAAGTACCAAACTCTGGACAGATGGAGTCATGGGTACAGCCATTTGGCCGGGTCATCGTGTTGATGTACGAATGGCTGATTATCAAGCCAAATTTATTATCCTCGAAGAAAACCATTCCTACTATCGCACCCTCCGCAATAAGCTCCAATGGGCAGGGACAAGGATTGAGTTGGATAATAATCATCGAAAGAATTAAAATAAAATCATTTTTAAGTTCTAATTTTCAATTGATATACGGTAGAACCTGCCTATTCCCTATCCTCTAGCGCGAAGCGCTATCAATTCCCATGTTTGCACCTTGGGTGAGTGTACTGTTCGTCTTATCGATTCTCGCAGGCTTGATGCTCCTGTTGCGAGAGTATCAGCACCGGCACTCTCCGCATCCGGAATGGGTGCGCAAATTACTTCATGTGGGCATGGGGTTGGTGACGTTGAGCTTTCCCTGGTTATTTGATTCTCCCCTGCCGGCGATCGGTTTGGCCATGGGCGCGATCGCCTTTCTATGCAGTATTAAGTTTATCCCCTACTTTCATCAACGGTTGGGCAGTGTGACGGATGGCGTAGCTCGTAGCTCCTGGGGAGAAGTGTATTTTCCCTTCTCGGTTGCCTTAGTTTTTACCTTGTCCCAAGGGAATTGGGTCTACTATCTGATTCCCATGCTCCTTCTGACACTTGGGGATGCAGTTGCCGCACTCATTGGAGTGAGCTATGGATTGCACACCTATAGTACCTCGGAAGGACACAAAAGTGCGGAAGGGTCGATCGCCTTTTTCACAGTAGCTTTTTTAAGTACCCATGTTCCTTTACTACTGCTCACGGAGACAGGACGAGCCGAAAGCCTATTAATTGCGGTGATTCTAGGCTTGCAAGTAATGGTTTTAGAGGCGATCTCCTGGCAAGGCTTGGATAATGTATTTATTCCCATTGGCGGATTGATCATGTTAAAGTTATTCCTGCCCATGGATATTCCCTCCCTCAGTTTTCGTCTCATTCTCACCCTCATTGTGGGCATATTAACCCTCAATTGGCGACACAGAACGACCCTCAATGATAGCGCTGTTTTAGGGAGTGCTTGGTTCGGCTATTTAACTTGGGTATTGGCAGATTGGCGCTGGTTTATTGCTCCAGTTATCCTATTTTTTGCCTATTCTTTACTCTGTCCTTGGACTCAACAATACCAGGAACGTCGCCATGATATGCGGGCAGTTTTGAGTATTGGCTCAACCGGGATTTTATGGTTATTACTGGGTAAAATTATGGGTGAAACTCTTTGTTTTTATCCCTATACCTTGGCATTTGCGACTCATCTAGCCATCATTGATATTGCGGTACCTCGATTTCATCCTCAATTGCCGAATTGGCGCTTTATTGGGCGCTCTGTGGTGAAGGGATGGGTGTTAATTTTTGTCCCTTTTTTATGGATTCAAGGCTGGGACGGCCAGGCGATCGCCTATGCTGGAGAAGGATTCATTATCATGGGGCCGATCGCCATTGTCTTTGCTCTTCTACAAGGGAGTTGCCGGAATCTGGATGAGACGTGGATGTGGATTGGGCGATCGGCGATCGTTGCTTTGGGATCGGCAATTAGCTTAAACATTTGGGTAATGGGTCATGGGTAAGGGGTATTTTTCTATGTATGATTATCATTTAATTTATCGAGATTCTGAGCTAGGAATCTTAGCCAGTCTTGACGGAATTCCTGCTCTCAGTGGAACTGAATTAAAGCAACATCAACCGGATCTACATCTGGCAATTTTGCACAATCAAACCTTAGTCGCTCGCTGTTCCCTTTGGTGGAAAAATACGCCAAATTATGGTCAAGAAACGCTTGGATTAATTGGCCATTATGCTGCCCAAGATCGTCAAAGTGCTAAAGCTTTATTCAGTCGTAGTTTAGAGATTTTAGGGCAACACCATTGTACTTTAGCCGTTGCGCCTATTGATGGCAATACTTGGCGCAATTATCGCTGGATTACCGATCGAGGAGAGCATCCTGTTTTCTTTCTCGAACCTGACAATCCTCCAGACTATGTTGAACAGATTCTAGGGGCTGGATTTAGTCCTTTAGCTGGCTATTATTCTGCCTTAGTCACCGATTTAAATCAAGGCGATCGCCGCTTAGAGCGAGTCGGCGATCGCCTGAAAAAACTCGACATTACCCTTCGCCCCCTGAATTTGGACAAGTGGGAAGAAGAACTCCGTCAAATTTATCATGTTTCTAGAATTGCATTTGCGCGAAATTTCTTATATACACCCCTCTCGGAGTCCGAATTTATCGAGCAGTACAACCCAGTCCGTAGCTACATTAACCCAGAATTAGTAGTATTAGTGCAGCAAGGAAACACCATTGTTGGTTTTTTATTTGCTCTTCCGGATTTTTGCTTAAGACAACGGAATTTACCAGTTGAGACTGTGATTCTGAAGACCGTTGCTATCTTGCCCCGAAAAGATTACGCTGGACTAGGGAGTTTCTTGGTCTGGCAATGTCATCAAATTGCCCAAAAATTAGGCTATAAATCCGTAATTCATGCCCTTATGTATCAAGGTAATTCATCCCTAAACATCAGCCATCGATATGCCCAACCCATACGTCAGTATACCCTGTTTGCCAAAGCTATTTAAATCGCCTATACTTGAGTATAAAATTCACTTCAAACTTGATTAAAGTCTGTTCTGAGCTTTATTTTATCCCTTATCATCCCGCATGAAAACACTATGCCGTACTTAATCTACGCTCCCCATAGTCAGGATGAAAAATTATATGAACTGCGTTGGGGAATCAATAGCTTGGGGCGATCGCTCGATAACATGATTGTGATTAGTCACGCCAGTATTTCTCGCCATCATGCCGAAATTCACTGGACACCGAGTGGGGTGGAGATGTGTGACCTCAATAGCAGTAATCATACCTTTATTAATGAAAGTCGAATTGACAGTAAATTACTCAAAGATAAGGATATCATTCGCTGCGGTAAAATTAGCTTTCAATATCGAGAGCAACTGGACGTTGTTGAAGAAGAAACGGGTTTAGATCCAGAGGAACATCGCACTATTATTAAAGAGTTTTCCCTCGATCGAGGCGACGTGGGAATACCTGAGTTATTGTCCGATCAAGAACAATGCTTAACCGTACTCAAATTGCGAGAACAGGATGAGCAAAAACGGAAAGAAGATAAACTCAAACTTTTGTTAGAAGTGAGCAAACAGCTCTCTTATCCCAAAAGACTCGATAAGTTACTCAAAAAAATCTTAGAAATTCTGTTGGATTTAATGCAGATTGACCGTGCTGCTATTTTATTGATCGATCCCCAAACCGAAAAACTGCAAGTTAAAGCGGTACATTCCCAAGTTGGTATTCATGCAGACTATCAATTTTATAGTAAGAAAATTACGAATTATGTTTGTGAAAAGCAACAAACTATTATGACGGCAGATGCCCAAATGGATCGTCGGTTTAGTGATTCTGATTCGGTCATTAGTCAATGCATTCATGCCTCAATTTGTGCCCCTCTCAAACCTCGTGATACGGTCATTGGGGTGTTATACGTGGATAATCTATCCTTGGCTAATGTCTATTCCGATGAAGATGTAGAATTTTTAACTGCTTTAGCGAACCAGGCGGCGATCGCGATCGATCATAGTCAACTCTATCAGAAAATGGAATCCGAAGCCGTTCTCCGGGACAAGCTAGAACGGTTTTTTCCCAAAGCTGTCAGCCGTAAACTACGGGAAGAAGGCAACTTGAACAAAATTGTAGACACAGAAGTTACAGCTCTATTTTCCGATGTCAGTCAATTTACACAAATGTCTTCCCTCATGTCTCCCCGCGCAGTCATTGAGATGCTCAATGAATACTTCAGTATGATGGTCGAAGAAATTGTCTTCCCCTATGAAGGAACCCTCGAAAAATATATTGGCGATGCCTTAGTTGCCGTCTGGGGATCGCCTTATCAAAGAGAAGATGACGCAGAACGCGCAGTCAAAGCAGCCATTTCCATGCAATGGGCTGTTAGACGGCTGAATATCCAGCGCCAACGTCGCAACCACCATCCCATTCATATTCACATTGGTTTAAATACGGGACGAGTGGCTTCCGGAAACATTGGTACAGAACGCCTGATTCAATATGCCCATATTGGCGATACGATGAATGTAGCCAGTCGCATTTGTAGTGAAGCTAAAGCCAATGAAATCCTCATTTCTGCCAGCACTTTCGCCCAATTGAACCAGCCTCAAATTCCTGTAGAACGTTTACCCCTTGTACAAGTCAAAGGCAAAAAAGAGCCTCTACAATTCTATCGTGTTCTCTGGGAAGAATTGCCGTATCAAGATACTTTAAATGTAGAGGAAGAGAGTGAGGAATAAGAACCACCGGGTTTTATCCTTTCCTTGTGGATATAATTATTTTAAGATTTAATTAATTTGACAGATTAAAGTCTCGCCATTACCCTGTACGAGTATGCATTTTTTGGTGAGTTTGACCTGTGCAAAAATTCTGGCTCTTCTGTCTGACTCTAGCCGTTTTGGGTTTATCGATCGTTCTTCCTCCATCCGCAGACGCTAGAATTTCCCCTTGTCCCTTGCGTCCTCCTCAACTGAGAACGACTCTGGAATGCCAGATTGCGATCGCCGATTTGCATCCCACACAACCCGTGGTGGGTAAATATCAAGTGCAATATCAGGTCGCTGTTTTAAAGGTCATCGATCGCGGAGAATCTTCTGAATATGCAACCGTTGAAGACTATGTAAATCAGCGCAAAGTACCAGTTGTTTTAGGTCCGGGGAATCAATTTTATATGGTTGACTCTCACCACACCATGAGTTCAATTTGGGAATATTATCAGGGCAATCCCAATATTAGGGTAAACATCGAAATTATTCAAGATTGGCGAAATAAACCGGATTTTTGGTCAGCGATGAAAGCCAATAACTATACCTATCTAGGAACCCCTGGAAATACAATTAGTCCTGAAGATCTGCCCCATAACCTTGGTGAATTGAAAAACGATCCCTATCGTGCCGCAGTTGGCATGGCACTTAATTGGGGATTTTTTGAGCGGCCGAAGGGCGAAAAAATATTTTTCTACCAATTCAAATTAGCGGATTGTTTAAAAGAATTCGGCTTAACTTTACCGGAAGAAATTAACCGTTCCCATGTCTATCAAACTCTAGCCATGATTCACGATCCTGAATATAGCTACGGCAACAGTTCCGTCTGTAATATTCCTCGACCTCAAGAGTTGTCTTTAGAAGGAATTGTGAAAAAACTGCAATGATAAGCGCTTTGCGCTAGGAAATAGTGAGTAGAGAGTAGACTAATGCCACTAATGAGCGCTGATAATACGTTCTGTTTCATCCAAACGGAGATTAATGGGCACTGCTTTTGCGAACGGTGAGTTGAATGGCTAGAGCTAACAATCCGACTGTAGTCAGAGCAAATACGCCAGTTGCTAATAATCCCATGCCCATGACGAGGGTGCGGACGGCTGCACCAATATTTAAGGCGATCGCATTTTTTGTCGCGAGCGGCTTATTGGCAAATGTCTCGATAATGGACATGGAGAGGAAATAGAGAAATGAGGTAATCGCCCCACTCATCAGAGCGCCAGTTAAACAGCGCACTGGGGTAACATTGGCAGAAATAGCCGGTTTACTCGTCTGTTCAGACATTGATTCGTTATTATCGATCATGATTGCTAGAGTACCTATTCGTCACTCACTTTAATGCCTGTTGGTGAAAACTGAGCGACCCATAAGTTGAGATCGGGGTCATTTAATTGTTGTTCGATGTCGTTTTTAATGCGGTTAGCTTCCGCTTGAGATTCGGTAAGGGCAAATATAGTAGACCCTGAACCCGACATCAGTGTACCTAGTGCGCCAGCTTCTATAAACCGTTGTTTGAGGGCGACCAGTTGGGGATATTCAGGTAAAACAATTTTTTCAAAATCATTCCGCAATTCTTCGGTAATGATCGCATGATTCTTGCTGGCGATCGCCCTCACTATCGGCCCGGAGTGAACTTTTTGACCATAGGCTTCAATATGTTCTGGGTCGCGAATATAGGACTCTTCATAGATGTTGCGATAGGTTTTATACGCCCAAGCGGTGGAAATCTTCACGCTTTCATACTTGGCCAACACCACATACAATCGATCGAGATCCGGCAGAGGGGATAACTTTTCTCCCCGTCCCGTAGCTAAAGCCGTTCCCCCTCGAACGCAAAACGGCACATCTGACCCCAACTGCTCTCCTAACCGTTCGCATTCTCCCTGAGTTAAGCCCAAATTCCATAACAAATCCATTCCCACCAATACAGCCGCCGCATTACTCGATCCTCCGGCTAACCCAGCAGCGACGGGAATGTGTTTATCAATGCTAATATTGACACCTCCATATTGGGCGAAGGCTTCGGGAAACGCGGAACACATCAACTCCGCTGCACGATAGGCTAAGTTACTAGAGTCACTGGGAACATCGGGATGGTTACAGGTGATGCGGATGGTATCTGTACCAGAGGGTTCGATGTGCAGGCGATCGCACAAACCCACACTTTGCATAATCATCGCCAATTCATGATAACCATCGGCGCGATCGCCGACAATCTCCAGATATAAATTAATTTTCGCGCACGCTAATAGGGTATATGAACGCATAGTTTAGGAGTTAGGGGTGAAGGGTTCGATATAGCGGGCATTTTCCGGCAGATCGGAAAACGTTTGCCCTTGGGTTCTGGCTTGGAACATATACAACCCTAAAGGAGTATTCACTAAGTCTACAATATCGGCCTTCCCTAAGAGCATTTTGGCGCTGGTGAGGGGGACTTCTTTGAGCACCCAACGTGTCATCCGATAGAGAGTTTCTTTGAGCGTTAGGGAACGCATCAAGTCTACGCCATGGAGTTGATGCAAATAGCGGTTCGATTTTCCATAGCGATACCATTGTTTTTGTAGCTCTTGGAGGGTGCGACGATGGCGATGTTTGACGGTTGCATCGGGGACAAATTCGTATTTCCAATCAGTTTCGCGCAAAATACGCCAGCAGATATCTGCATCTCCTCCCGTGGTTAAATAGGGACGAAACAGTCCCACTCGATCGAAAATAGAGCGACGCACCGCTAAGTTGGCAGTTTGTCCATAGGGACAAAAGGGGTTCGCGAGGGTATGTTTTTGGGAGAGGG
The DNA here is from genome assembly GCF_017746885.1 of Roseofilum sp. SBFL. NCBI lineage: Bacteria > Bacillati > Cyanobacteriota > Cyanophyceae > Desertifilales > Desertifilaceae > Roseofilum > Roseofilum sp. SBFL. Next base: position 22,803 of record NZ_JAGHZH010000034.1, read on the forward strand.
TTTCTTGGCGATCGGCGTGTTGTTCGAGTAGAGTGTTACCGGGAAGCGCGATAATTTCGCCCACCGATAACCCAATGTCTGGCTTGGCAAAGGGTTTAACCAGGTTTTCTAGCCATTCCGGTTGGGGACGACAGTCGGCATCCGTAAAGGCAAGAATGTCATACTGAGCTGTTTTGATGCCTAAGTTTCGCGCTGCATAAGAACTTTGGATCTCGGTTTGACTGAGGGGTTTGAGGTTGGATAAGTCGGCACTTTGGAGAATTTCCGAGGTGCGATCTCTGCTACCATTATCGACAATCAGGTATTCTAGGCGATCGCTTGGATAAGTCTGGTTCCGAAACCCCGCTAACAACTCCGGTAAATCCTCCTCACCGTTATACACCGGCACAATAACCGAAACCTGGGGAAAGAAAGGTGCGTTCATAATGTCTGGGAAATGGATATAGGAATTTTTGCTGTTATAGCAAGGAATGAGTTGCTTATCTCGAAGTTTACTCGATTGACCAATCCTCAAAGGTTAAACCGGGCACGCACTCAAAATCTTTCCGATTCCGTGTGATTAGGGTTGCTCGTTGGCTTATACCATTTCTCTATGATGATGCGCTTTAAAAAGGGGCTGGGGTTCCTTGTCTCTCAGGGATAGATTAGTTGCAAGATTAAAGAGAAATGGTAATAGTATCCATCCTTTAATTAATGAAAAGATTCCAATTGACCCATCAATGCCGAATTTTAGATGGCAATAAAATCTCTGGGATCGAGTTGACTCGGCGCAATATTGGGGAGAATGGCTAAAACATTGGTCGTTCCGGCTTGATAAATTAATGTGGCGTTGGCTAATTCTCCACTGCCAGAATTGAAGGTTAAACTATTAAACGATAAGCCTCCAGTTAAACCCATACGATCTTCGGCATCGTTGTAAAAGATTAAATCTGGCACACCAGGACGGAGAACAAAGATATCGTTTCCTGTGCCACCAATAACAACATCCGATCCCAGGTCTCCATAGAGGATATCATTACCCGCTCCGCCATCGAGGTAGTCTTCATTTTGGCCGCCGTAGAGGATATCATCGCCATTATTACCAAAAACCCGATCGTTTTGGCGATCGCCAAAAACAAAATCATTTCCCTCTCCCCCACTCACAAAATCATTCCCTTGACCTCCGCGCACAGAATCATTACCCAAATCTCCGGCAACTTGGTCATTGCCTAAGTTTCCATTGACATAATCATTACCACTATTCCCTCGAGCAATATCATCTCCTCCTAGAGCAAAAATAGTATCATTACCAACCGTTCCTGTCATTTGGTCATTGAGATCGGAACCCAGGGTAAAGGGTGTAGTCGGATTGACCGGAGTCGGTGCAGGTGCGGGAGTTACGACACCATTACGAGGACTCCCAAACACTTGTGTCCAATAAGAATTGTAGTTAACATTACCCGTATCATTAGCCAGAAAAAAGTAACCAACTCCAATTTCCTGTAAATTGGCATTAAGGATATTGGCTCGATGTCCAGGACTATTCATCCATCCCTCAACCACTTGTTCTGGCGTTTGATATCCTGCAGCAATATTTTCAGCTCCTGTAGAAGCTTGATATCCGGTAGCGCTGATGCGATCGCCAATAGAGCTATTGTCTAAGCCCGTATGACTAAAAAAGTCCTGAAAGGCCATATTCTCAGTATGGCTTTGAGCCGCTTGCGTCAACTGTGCATTAACAACCAGAGGAGCTAAACCGAATTGACTACGCTGAAAGTTCGTCAATTCCACAACCCGGTTAATAAATTCTTGACTCATAACATTCACCTCATGAATGAGTGGCTCTATAGAGATCTCAGAAACATGACGGCTGTTTTATGCAAAATCGCAAAAAGTGTAATAAATCTTAGCACTAGTGCCTTGACCAGACTAGAATCGTGCATTGATCGATGCATGAGGGTATAGGGAATTTCTTCCCCATCTTTTTCTCAAGCACTACTTTAGAGCACAAAGCTCTTCCTCACTGCGCTAGGATAAGATAGCAGGAGTTACGTATGGGGAGGAAGAATGGTCTCAAAAGATGAGACATTAGCTGAATTTCATCAGCGTTATACCATAGAACTGCGAACCTATCTTCAAGGAACAGTCAGTTGTCCCGAGGATACAGAGTCGGGAACCAGCTTGGCAATGGATGAGCAAGAAGGTTTGCTTGCACCTACCGTTCCCGTATCCGCCAATATTTTTTTAGGACAACTGGCATTTGCTTCGGATATCAGTGTCGTTGATGTTGTCCATATCCATCAGATCGCCTGTGGCAAGTTAGGCTCAGAGAATAGGGAGAAAGAAGAAGAGTTTTTACGACTGGTCTTATCGGCCTATGAGCGATCGCAACGTTTAAACGCTCGTCAAGGCCAATTTAACCGCTTACCTGATATTTTATATTCTATTAACACAGAATATTATCTACAACGCTGGAATCCGGGTCTCGAAAAAGTCACGGGTTTAAGTCAAACTCGGTTAATGAATGAATCGGTTTTGATTCTCTTTCCTCCCGAAGAGCGATCGGCGATTACCCAACATATTCAACAAGCCTTTCGGGACGGACAAAATGAAATTGATACCCTACTGCTGACTCGTGCAGGGCCTATTCCCTACCGCATCAGAGGGATGGTGATGAAAAATGAGGATGGGGTTGTAGTCGGTCAAGTCGTTCTGGGTAATAGTTTAATTGAAACAACCCTCAATATTGAAGCCTTGCGAGATTCAGAAGAACGATTTCGCCATCTAGTAGAAAACCTCAATGAAGTATTTTGGTTAACGGATATTGATAACCAAGCCATTATTTATGTCAGTCCTTCCTACGAAAAAATTTGGGGTCAATCCTGCGAAAGTTTATACGAAAATCCCCAATCCTGGTTAAGCGTTATTCATCCTCAAGAGAGAGATCGCGTTCAAGCAACCTTACCCGCTCAACGTCATGGCCCTTGGGAACAAGAATACCGTATTCTGCTCTCCAGTGGTCTCACCCGCTGGATTCGTACCCGATGTTTCCCTGTGCGTCATCCCCTTGGCGATCGCATCTATCGTTTAGCCTCTATTTCCGAAGACATTACCCAACGCAAACAAACCGAAGCCGCTCTAGAGCGATCGATCTCCCTTTTACAAGCCACATTAGACTCTACCGCTGACGGCATTTTAGTCTTAAATCGAGAAGGTGATATCCTCAATTATAATCAACAATATGTACAATTGTGGCGCATTCCCCAGCACATCTTATCTCCTAGAAATTCCCAGTTGGTGAACGCCTTCTTGCTCGATCAAATGCGTTATCCAGAAGACTTTATTAACTTCATCAATCAGAACTATCAAGACCCTACAGAAACTCATCAACATCTGATTGAACTCATTGACGATAGGATGATTGAACTGATCTCTAGACCCTATGAACTCAGTGGCTACATTCGCGGCAGAGTTCACTGTTTTAGTGATGTCACCAGTCAACGAAAAGCCGCTGAATCCCTAGAATCTCTCAATGAAGAATTGGAGGCTAGAGTTAAGAAAAGAACCGCGCAGTTAAGGCACCTTAATGAAAAACTTCAATTATCGGTGCAAGAAAAAGAAATCTTACTCAAAGAACTGCACCACCGCGTCAAAAACAACTTGCAAGTGATTGCCAGCTTATTAAGATTACAATCAAGCTATGTGCAGAATCCCCAAGATCGAGAACTCTTCAAAGATAGTGAAAATCGCGTCCGCTCCATGAGTTTGATTCATGAGAAACTCTACCATTCCCAAGAAATGGGAGAAATCAATGCCCAAGATTACTTTTATACAGTTGTCAGTAATTTAGTCAGTTCCTACAGCCGATCTTCTCAAAAGATCGAGATCGACTTAAATCTTGAATCCATTGCCTTAGATGTGGACACAGCAATTCCCTGTGGCTTAATTGTCAACGAATTAGTTTCTAATTGTTTTAAGTATGCCTTTGTAGAACAATCATCAGGAACAATTACAGTAGAATTTATCCGTCAGGATGATATAACTCTGAGTCTTTTAGTCCAAGATGATGGTTGGGGATTACCGGAAAACTTTGACATCGAAGAAATCGATTCTTTAGGCTTAAAACTCGTCCAGAATTTAGTCGAGCAACTTGAAGGAAATTTAAAGTTAATGGGTGAGCAAGGAACTTATGTCAAAATAACTTTTCCGTGGATTGATAAATAAAAGGCAGATCAAAATGATGAATTTGATAAAAATATTAGTCGTTGAAGATGAGCGGATTATTGCCATGGATATCTGCAATAGCTTGCAGCGGATGGGATATGTAGTCGTCGGAATAGTCAACTCGGGGGAAAAAGCCTTAGAAAAAATGCTAGAAGTTAAGCCAGATTTAGTATTAATGGATATTGTACTGAAAGAGGAAATGGATGGCATAGAAGCTGGAGAAAAAATCATCCATGAATTTAAAACACCTGTGGTTTACTTAACCTCTCATACCGATCCGAAAACCCTAGAGAGAGCGAAGAAAACCAACCCCTTTGGCTATATCGTCAAACCCTTTGAAGAGCGCGACTTAAATACCACTTTAGATATTGCCCTGGCTCGCGCTCAGGTAGAAATAGAAATGAAAAAAAATATAGCCAAAGAGCGAGAGTTGCTAGACTTAAAATCTCGGTTTATTACTATGGTTTCCCATGAGTTTCGTACCCCATTAGCAACGATTTTATTTTCAGCAGGATTATTAGAAAAATATAGTCATAAATGGACAGAAGATAAAAAACAAATTCATTTCGATCGGATCAAATCTGGTGTCCAGCGTATGACTCGCATTCTCGAAGATATCTTGGTTATTGGTCAGGCAGATCCTGAACCATTAAATCCTAAACCCAAAGGGCTAGATATTCAAACGCTGTGTACCCAAATGATTGATGAAATTAAAACGTCCTCCAAAACTCACATAGACATTGAGTTCAAAACAGATGATCTCCATACTCATAAAGTTTATTTAGATCCAGAATTAATGGGACATATTGTTTATAATTTACTCTCAAATGCGGTGAACTATTCACCAAAAGGTTCTCAGGCAATTATCGAGTTGGCAAATAAGGATAAAAACTTAATTTTAAAAGTAGAAGATCGGGGTATGGGGATTAGCCGGTCAGAGCAAGAACACTTATTCAAATCTTTCTATCGCGGTAGTGAGGTGGAAAATATCCCCGGAACGGGGTTAGGATTAGCAATTGTTAAGCGGGCTGTGGATTTACAGCACGGAGAGATTACAGTAGAAAGTGAGGTGGGAGTCGGTAGCACGTTCACCGTGGTTTTACCTTTAAACTTATCAGAGACTGACTATGGCGAAAATTCTGGTCATTGAAGATGATGAAGCAATTCGGGAAAATGTTCTGGAATTGTTGGAATCAGAAGGATATCAAGTCCTGGGTGCAGAAAATGGTCGCGAAGGGTTGAAGATCGCCCAAAACGCGATACCTGATTTGATTTTATGCGATGTGATGATGCCGGAGTTAACCGGTTATGCGGTATTAACGACACTACAAGAAAATCCAGCTCTTTCCCATATTCCATTTATTTTCTTAACGGCAAAAGGAGATCGCCTAGATTTTCGTTATGGAATGGAGCTAGGGGCGGATGATTATTTGATGAAACCGTGTCTGCCCAATGAAATTCTCAGGGCTGTTGCTGCCCGGTTGGATAAAAAGGCGAGTCTGAATGCCCACTATTTACAAGAACTTCAGCGTCAAGCCTCGGAAGACTTGTTAACCCATCTTCCCAACCGTACCCGTTTACGGGATCTCTTCCAAACCCTGGTGCAAAATAGCTCTACACTCGTTGCTGGGCAAGAGCAACTGATCCCAGTGTTATGTATTGGTTTAGATCGGTTTGAGCGGATTAATCATACCCTCGGTTATGATGTTGGAGATCGCCTCCTGCAAGCTGCGGCTCAACGCATCTGGGAAACTTTCGATCCCTCAACTTCAACGATTCTCGCTCGCCTGAGTGATGATGTGTTTGTAGCTATTTTAGGGGAACACCTCTCCCGTCATCAAGTGATGGCACAGATGCAAACTCTGCTTGAACAGCTCTCTCAACCCTTTGCGATCGAGGAGGAAAATCTGGTTATGACCGCCAGTATTGGTATCACTTATTATCCCAGGGATGGGCAAGATATCAATCCTCTCATCCAAAATGCCAGTCGTGCCCTTAATCAAGCCAGGGAACAGGGAGGTAATAAATATCAATTCTATATTCCCACCTTTTACGTCGGTTCGAGCGATCGCCTAAACCTAGAAGCCGATCTACGATACGCCCTAGAGCGCCAAGAACTTGATGTCCATTATCAACCCCAAGTCAGCTTGCACACCGGTAATGTGATTGGAGCAGAAGCCCTCATTCGCTGGCAACACCCAGAGCGGGGATGGATTTCTCCAGCTAAATTTATTCCCATCGCTGAAGAAACAGGATTGATTGATGCGATCGGTAAATGGGTACTAGTGCAAGCCTGTAAACAAGGGAAACACTGGCAGCAATTCAACCCCAACTTTCAAGTGAGCGTTAATTTATCTCCCCGCCAACTTACCCACATTCCCTTGCGCCAATGGCTTTTAGATACTTTGATCTCAATGGGCTATATTCCAGGCACTCTAGAATTAGAATTAACAGAAAATGCCTTAGTTGAACAGAAACTAGAAGCCTTGAAAATCTTAAATTCCCTCAAGTCTATTGGGGTTAAACTCGCCTTGGATGATTTTGGCACCGGATACTCGTCTCTAGAATATCTGAAAGATTTTCCTTTTGACACCTTAAAAATAGATCGTTGTTTTATCAAAAGAATTGAAATGAATATGAAACAACAATCCCTGGTAGCAGCGATCATCAAAATGTCACATTCCCTGGATTTACAAGTCGTTGCTGAAGGAGTGGAAACAGAACCGGAAGTGAGATTTTTACAGGCTCAAAACTGCGAAATCATTCAAGGATATTATTTCAGTAAACCACTAGCGAGGGAGGAGTTTGAGGCGCAAATCCTGAACCCAGAGAAAAGACTGCCGAAGTTACTGCTGCAAAAGCGAGGTAAAGATTGGGATAAATATATCAAAGATTGAGAGTAAACTAGAAAAAAAACTGGAGTGTGAAAGGAGATAATCCGGATGGTTAAAGTATTAGTGATTGAAGATGAGGAAATGATTCGCGAAAATATTCTCGATCTCTTGGATGCGGAAGAGTTTGAAGGGCTAGGAGCAGAAAATGGCTGTATTGGAGTAGAGATCGCTAAAGCCGAAATCCCCGATCTGATTCTCTGTGATGTGATGATGCCCCAATTGGATGGTTATGGAGTATTAGAGCAATTACGCGCCGATCCGAAAACGGCGATGATTCCCTTTATTTTTTTAACAGCAAAAGCAGAAAAAAATGATGTCCGCTCAGGGATGGAGTTAGGGGCGGATGATTATTTAACCAAACCCTGTTTACCCGATCAATTACTCAAAGCGATTAACAGTCGTTTAGATAAACAAGCCCTGATTAAACAAGCGTCTGAAGGAAGATTGGATGAGTTGCGCGAGAGTATTACCCGATCGCTCCCCCATGAATTACGCACTCCCCTGAATGGAATTATGGGGTTTGCGGAACTGATGAGTTATGGAGCAGAAGACTTAAAACCTGAAGAAATCCGCGAGATGGCCGAGCAGATTCTAGTATCGGGTAAAAGATTACACCGCTTGATTCGGAATTTTCTTTTGTACGCTGAGTTGGAATTGACCAGCAAAAATAGCGATCGCCTCAACCAATGGCGATCCCAATCTACTGCCTCAATTCGAGATACAGTTCAAGAAGTGATTATCTTAAAAGCAGACCAATTTGAGCGCACGACCGATCTTAAATATGAGTTAGAAGATAGTTCCGTCCAGATAGAAGCGTCTCGATTACAGAAACTGGTACAAGAAGTCATTGATAACGCCTTTAAATTTTCTCCATCTGGAACCCCAGTTCAGGTAATGACAAAGGTAAAAGATAACCAGCTCATCTTAAGCGTAATTAACTCAGGACGGGGAATGATTCCAGAGCAAATCGAGCAAATTGGAGCCTATATGCAATTTAATCGTAAACTCTATGAGCAACAAGGCTCAGGCTTAGGACTGGCGATCGCCAAACAAATCGCCCAAATTCATCAAGGTGATTTAAGTATTACCAGTATCCCCGACGAGGAAACCCGAATTACCATTACCTTACCCACCGGTTCATAGAGGGATGGAGAGGGTGCGGAGGATGGGGAGACGCGGAGATTCCCTATGCCCCATTCCCTATGCCCCATTCCCTATGCCCCATTCCCCATTCCCTATTTTGAATTGAAATGGTTTGCATTCTCGTAATTGAAGATAATCCAGAAATTATCAGTAATGTGGTCGAATTTCTCGAAGCTGAGGACTTTGAAACCCTGAGTGCAGAGAATGGTCGTATCGGTCTAGAACTGGCTTTTGCCCATCGAGTAGACTTAATTCTCTGCGATGTAATGATGCCTGAACTTGATGGGTATGGAGTATTAAATGCCTTACGCCAAAATCCAGCGACGGCAACCACTCCCTTTGTCTTTCTGACTGCCAAAGGTGAACGACAAGACCTGCGGACGGGAATGAATTTAGGTGCTGATGATTATCTGATCAAACCCTTTACCCCTGATGAACTGCTAGAGGCGATCGCCGCTCGTTTATCCCGCTCTGCCCAACTGGAACAGTACGATCCGCTCACCGGACTGCCTCAAATCAGTGCGTTTAGCCAACCGGAAGGGTTTTTTACTCAAGCAGTAGCCCAAAGCGATCTGACTCGTTCCCTGGTTCCCCTAATGTTAATTGGATTAGATCGCTTAGAGCGTATTCAGGAAGCCATGGGTCATCGTCAAGGCGAGCAGATCTTAAAAGTAATCGCCCAACGCCTCACCCAGTTGATCCAGCCTTTGGGAGGTCAGGTAGCTAAAGGGAACGGGGGGCAATTTGCCGTGATGTTACCCCCAGTAGCCGATCAAAGTGTGGCGACGGAGCGCGCTCAAGAGATTTTAGAGGTGATTAATGAACCGGCGATCGTCGGCTATCATCGGGCGATCGTGACCGCCAGCATGGGGATCGGTTTCTATCCCTTAGCCACCAATTTTGACGAACTGCAACGGCAAGCGAGTATCGCCCTCGGTAACGTGAAAAGTATGGGCGGTAATCATTATCGTATCTACGTTGCGCCCTTATTTGGTCTCGACCAAACCAGAGACCTAAAACTCGAAGAAGAATTCTATCAAGCTTGGAGTGCCAACCGCTTTCAAATCCGCTACCAACCCAGAATCGAGATTAAGAAACGCCACTGTGTTTCCGTCGTTGCGCTCTTGCACTGGGAACATCCCCTGATGGGGGGTATTCCTGAAAACAAATTGTCCCAATTAATCACAGTTTGCGGATTAAACTTGGTGTTAGACCAATGGATTTTAGACCAAGCCTGTCAACAAATCAAAACCATCCAAAACAGGAAACAACCCCTACGCGTGGTCATTCAGGTGTCTGAACAGCTTTTTAATGAAGACCTACTCGCAACTATCGATCGCACCTGTCAAACCCATGGTTTCCCCACTTCACGTCTAGATTTAGAATTTGCTGCCAGTACCCTATTGGTCGCTCAAAATCAAAACCAAATGGCGGCTACCTTGAGATTAGCGAAGCAGAAGGGAATCTCAATTACCCTGAAAGATCTAGGTCAAAAAAACCAATTTCTCAATCAGTTAGACTCTCTTGCCGTCGATGCTCTCAAACTTGATGGTAGCGCCATGCAACACCTTCAGCAAAATCAACCTCTGATTAAAGCCATGATTCAACTGTGCCATAACTGGAAATTGAAGGCGATCGCCCCTGAAATTGCCACCCAAGAACAACAACGGTTTTTACAGCGCCATAACTGTGATTTAATCCAATATCAACAGTCCTATGATATCAAAGCGCTCAAAAGGCGTTTACTGCAACGGTTCTAATTATGTCTCTATTTCCTGTCATGCCGATCGCGACCCTAATGGTATGGGCCACAAGCCCCGGTCTGCATATTGCCCAATTCTCCCCATCCCTAGAAACCACTGCTTGGCAATGGATCGATTGGACTCAAGGGAATACGACTCAACGCCCCCTTTCTCAACGTCCGATTACCTTGATGTTCAAAGAAGGCAAGGTAAGTGGATTTGGGGGATGTAATGATTATTTTTCTAGTTACCAAATAGACGGCGAACGCCTCATGATGGCCGACCCGTTTGGACGCACGTTTAAAGCCTGTGGCAACCTGTCTGACCAAGAAGACCAGTTTTTAGAGCGATTAGGGCAAGTCGATCGATACCAGATTAACCCCGATGGGGAATTGTATCTGTTTTATCGTCAGAATGGGGAAATGGGACAAATGCGCTTTAGTCGAGTTCTTAAGTCATCCCCAGTACAGACTTCTTTTACCGACATTCCCCTCAACTATTGGGCCCAAGACTTTATTGTGGCCCTAGTTGAGCGTAATCTGATATCTGGGTTTCCTGATGGTACATTCCGCCCAGATACCCCAGTCACCCGCGCCGAATTTGCCAGTCTGCTCCAGAAAAGCTTTGATCTGCCTCAGGTACGAAAGCGCGTCCTTTTTCAAGATGTGCCCCAAGATTTTTGGGCCTATAGTGCCATTCAATATGTAGCGACGACTATTCCCCAGCTTATGGGGGGTTATCCAGAGGATAGGTTTCACCCAGAAGAGCCGATTTTGAGAGTTGAAGTACTGGTGAGCTTGGCTAATTTATTACCAGAAGTACCAGAGGTAGATATCGTCCAAATGTTAGAGCGCTATGAAGACCGAGAAGAAATCGCCGATTATGCCTTAGAAAAAGTAGCGATCGCCACTCAACATCAGATGGCGATCAATTATCCCCAAATTGGGCAACTCCATCCCAACCGACCTGCGACCCGTGCAGAAGTGACAGCCCTCATCTATCAAGGCTTAGTCAAAACCGGTCAAGCACCTGAAGTGCGATCGCCCTATCAGGTTAATCCTTAAATTCCTAGCCTTGGAGTACAGTAGGGAATAGGGAGTCGGCAGTCGGCAGTCGCTTACAAGGGTTTTCCCTATTCCCCATTCCCTATTCCCTACTCTCTACCGCCCAGCGCTATACAGTCCCAAGGGAGCATCGATTACCCAAACTAAGTATCTTCGGACTGCAACAAATTTCTGACTATTTCCATCAGGAGAAACGCATTATTCAATCCCCTAAGCCATTCTTTATCCCGATTAGCCCTAGGGAATCGCGTTAATCTAACAGAAGAGTCATTCTTCCATGGCTGACTTTGGGCACAAAGGTGTTGTTTGAAAAATGCCTTTTCCATCTCTTGATTGTTTTCCGGACACACTTGCCTGCCTCTAAAAGTTGCCCACAGACTTTTGGGAGGATGACCACTCACCTCCAGGGTCAAACGGTGTTATCAACCCCTCTCAATTGAGCCAAAAATGCTGAACCGTCAAAACCACCCGATCAACCCCTTGACTTCAACTCCAGGATGGCAACGCTGGATTGGAGGTGCTTTTGCGGCACTGGTCTTAATGGGACTAGAGGGTATCGGTCTGGTCAAGCAACTCGAACAGTTAGCCTATCGAGGTTTGTTTCAGTTACGGGGAGAAGAATCTTGGCATAGCCAAGTGGTCATCGTGGGTATTGATGAAACGACACTGAAAAATCGGCAAAACTCTGATAGTCCCCGGCAAATTTATACCACCCTTTTAGAGCGTTTAGCCCCCAGTCAGCCCCGGATGGTCGTGTTGGATATTTTAATGCACGATCGCTCCCCCGACGATCTACAGTTGGCTCAAGCGATGCGTCAAGTTCCCGTGGCACTGCCAGTATCTTGGGATAAGCAAGGGAATCAGAAAGATCCGATTCCAGAATTGGCAGCCGAGGCTGTGGTCATGGGGCATGTGGTGAGTCGTCAAGATTCTGATGGCTTAACGCGCATAGTAGTCCCCCAATTGGGGCAGATCCCGGCCCTTGGAGTGGCAGTGGCCAATGAGGTGATGGATCGGCCTCTGGAGTTGGATCGGCAGGGCTCTGAACCCCTATGGATTAATTGGCCTGGATCGGTGAACCATTTGCCCCAATATGAATTGTTCGAGGCGATTGAAGGGGGCGTGCCGATAGAGGAATTCCGGAACAAAATTGTGATTGTAGGCGCAAATGTGACTGGGTTTAATCCCGTGTTAACGCCGTTTGATATTAATCCTCCAGCCAGTGGCATTTATGTTCATGCGGCGGTGGTGAGTAATGCCTTATCGAATAATGGATTGCAACAGGTGGGAACATTTTTGCATCCAGTTTGGATCAACTTACTCTATTTCGCGGGGGCGATCGGTTTGAGTGCAACGCTTGTATTTTGGTCATTCCGTAACCAAATTATCGTTGTACTGGGTTTGGGAGGAGTATGGCTAAGTATGGGTTATAGTGCTTTTCATTTTTATTATCTTTTGCCTGTTGTCTCGCCTTTGGTGTTGTTGGGTTTAACGTTGTTATTAGTAACACTTCAAGATCGCTTGAAAATGAAGGCGATGTTGGTAGAACAGGAAAAGCAGTTATTTGAGTCCGCATTTTACGATCTAGCTACGGGTTTACCTAATTATGCTCTGTTTATGGATCGCTTGGAGGGGGTGCTCTCCCGTACTCGCGAACAATCTCAGCCGCCTTTATTTGCGGTATTTTTTATTTATATCGATCGCTCTAAGGTCGTTAATCCGGATTCGGGACATCGGTTAAGCAATGAGTTGCAGGTGGCGATCTCCGATCGTATTGAAGAGGCATTGAAGCGATCAATGGCTCATTCCCCTCGCCCCCTTTTGTCTCCCCATTCTGCCCATTTTTCTCCTCGTTCTGAGATCTCATCTATACCGACTCAATTTACCATCGCTCGGTTAGATACAGATACATTTGCGGTATTGGTTAATGCTCTTTCCTATTCCTCCCAGGCGATCGATGTGGCTCAAACGATTTATCAAACCCTCTCCCATGCTTCAGTGTCTGAGGGGTTGTTCACTAACCCAATTGAGCCAGATGAAGCGATCGGTTTACTCGAAGAAAATTTATCAGCAATGACCGCTTTTATCGGGGTGGCTTTATCAGCCGTTCATTCTGATTTTGAACAAGTTTCGGTTAATATCTATTCCCAGGCAGAAAGTATGCTCAGGGATGCTGAAATTGCCATGTACCAAGCTAAGGTTAAAGAGGGAAATCATTATGCTATTTTTGACCAAAATCTCCACCATGCAGAAATCCAAAGATTAGAACTCGAACTCGATCTACGACGAGCGATTAATCGCGCTAGGCGACAACAGGAAAATTGGTCGGGTTCGATCAACAATTCTAATTGTTCTCCTGCACATTTTTCTTATGCCTCGGAGCAATGGGGATCGGAATTTGAAGCTCAAAGCGATTTTCGTCTCTATTATCAACCCATTGTTTGTTTTACAACAGGTCGAATTAGTGGATTTGAAGCCTTAGTGCGCTGGTATCATCCTACCCGTGGCATGGTTTCCCCAGTCGATTTTATTCCTCTGGCTGAGGAAACAGGATTGATTATGGCTTTAGGAGATTGGATTTTAAAAACAGCCTGTTATCAGTTGCGAGAGTGGCAAAATAAGTTTCCCCATGGTTTGGAGGTGACCATGGTGGTGAATTTATCGAGTTTGCAGTTACATAATCCCCAGCTCGTGAGTCAGATCCAAACCTTACTCGATGAAATGGATTTAGATCATCGTTATTTGAAGTTGGAAATCACCGAAAGTGGATTGATGGAAAATGAAGACATAGCCTTAGACTTACTGAAAACTCTTAGAGAAGCGGGAATTCAGTTGAGTATTGATGATTTTGGGACGGGTTATTCTTCATTGGCACGGTTACATAATTTGCCAGTGAATACATTGAAAATTGATAAGTCGTTTTTGGAGAGGACGGCTCTAGATCATGAAAGTTGGGAAATTATTGAAACGATCATTATTTTAGCCCATAAATTAGGGTTGACAGTGGTAGCCGAAGGAATTGAAACGGGAGATCAGTTTGAGTTGCTTCAAAGACTTAGTTGTGATTATGGTCAAGGGTATTGGTTATCGCGCCCAATAGATGCTTCAGGGGCAACGGCGCTGTTGGCAAAAAATCCACAATGGTAATACAGTGCTAGTGCGAAGCACTAGGGAATAGAGAATACAGCGATCGCAAGCTCCGAAAGTGACAGAAGGATTACACATGTTTTTCATCGCAGTGCAAAGCGCTTTATGAATCAACTGGGAGAGTCCTGAGCGAAGGCTTGAAGTTTCAAATAAAATTCAGAAGTGGGTAAACGAGGCGCAAATCGATCGATGGGGAGTCGATCCGATCGCCCATTCGCCCCATCAGAGTCTAACTCAAGGGCGATCGCTCGATCTTCAGACTCTGAATTCTGGCTTTTTTCTTCTTCTTCAACATCGACTTCTTCAATCATTAAATCAGTCAATGTAGGTGAATTCTGTTCTAGTCCACTCTCATCAGAAACTTCATCGAGCAACCGCTCCTCTTGCGCTTCAACTTGGGGGAGTAACTCAGGAACAGGAGGGCGCATTTCCAGAGTGAGATTGAGATACTCTAAAGGCAGTAACTCTTCTGGCAATTTACTACAGACAATCTTCTCAAACTCATGATTAAAGTGACAGATGGGTTGTCCCCGTCTAGCCCAAAGATTCAAAATTTGCTCAATCGAAATTATTTTATATCTGCCTTGATATAAAGCTTCTACGATCGCCAACCGCAGCCAATCGCCCTTAAACCGATCGAGCCAGTGCTGTATACATTCTTCCACGCGATAGCGATCTAAATCAAAGCTATAGTAAATCAGCAAAGCCGGAACATAGGAGAGCGATCGCATTTCGGAGACACTTCGCCCAACCGATACGCTCTCCAGAAAAATAATCCATGGGTTTGCTGATGCGATCATGGGAGAATGGGGAATAGGGAATTAAAATTAAAAAGATTGAATCACGGTTGGAGTAGCTTGGCGAATATTCGGACTGGAAAAAGACTCACTCACGCCGCTCCAATTAAAATCACCTAAGCGAAATCCGAGAGCTGCTAAACCCAAATCTGGATTATAGCGAAAGGTCAAGCCATAGGTGCGACGACTATATTCAACCATATAATCGGTACTAATGGTTTTTCCTGTATCTAGATTAAACCCAGCACGGGCAGCGATGCGAATAGGGCCATAAAGTTGTTGATTGAGTTCGAGTTGCAGAACCCGCACATCAGCTACTCGGTCAAACCGAAAGGGGGATTCTCCAGTGGGGATAAATTGGGAATAGAGGATACTAAATCCAGTGTAGTCTAACCAGGAGCGGGAGAAATGGCCGAATTGGCCCTGAAACCCCATTAACCCCTGTAAATAGGATTGACTCTCGCCATTGCTATAAAATCCCGCTGTTCCAGTCAATCCAGCTAAAAATTGTACATAAGGAATGACGGGTTTAGGAGTATATTTGAGTCCCTCTGTGGGAGTAGGAGGCAAGGGTTCCCCCTTCCACAGAGAAAAGGGACGACGCACAGTGGCACTCATTTGGGTTCGATTTAAGGACACTCGATCGTCACTTAGATCGGATGGATCTAATAAGTCTAGGCGATCGGTTGGCGCATAGATATTCTGGAAACTGGCTTGATAATTGACTGCAATTCCCGTATCGGCAATATAAAGAATGGGAGAAGCAAACACAACTCCCACACTGCGATCGACGGTTTGAAACCCTAGAGAGCCATTATAAAACCGGTTGCGATAGGTATATTCAGCACTCAAGGTATGATTGGCAATCCGGTGTTGTAATTGCACATTCGCTCTGGCTGTATCACCCGTATTATTGAATCCGGCTAAATTGACATTGGCTTGGAACGTGGTTTGAGGGGCTAACCTGGCATCCAAAGATGCTCTTAAACCGATCCAACTCCAGAAAGAGTCGGTTTGCAGATCTTCCTCGGATACACTGTCTGCATCTCGGTTATCACTTGAGAATCCTAAAGCGCGTTGAACCAAGAATTGGGGAGCTAAACGCAGGGAAAACCGGCGAGTTTCAATGACTTCAAAACTGCGTTCAATAAACAAGCCTCCACGATCGCGGTTATCAAACCCTAAAGTGGCGATCGCTGGATCGCGCTCTTCTCGACTAATAATCAGGCGATTTCGCAAGAGGGGAACCCCCACCCGCTGATCGAACACCAACCGGGGGCGAGTCATTAACACTTCATCCTCTAGGGGAGAAATGCGCGTTAATTGAGCGCGATCGGCTCGTACCTCTAACTCTGGGGGGGAAAAGGGATCGTTCGTAAACCGAATATTCGTGGCTTGCCAACCTTCGGGCGTAAAATCCAACTGTTCTGCCTCAAACCGCACCCGTCGGACCTGTCCCCCTTGTTGTACGCTGGTAGTTGCAGCGCTCCCTCCACCCCCGACATTAATAATCACACCTCCAGCATCCGTGACATCCGTAGGGGGTTGATCGAGGAGAATTCTTTCTCCTGGAGGAAGAAGTTGGGAATCGGGGTTATCGTCCCTAAAATCGAAATCCGTTCCAGCGGTGGGAATATAGACTACGCCCCTTGCCTCTTCAATGGTTCCTGTCCCTTGGACAAAGTTATAGAGAAAGCGAGAGCCTAATAAAATTTGTTCGCCACTGACTAAAGATACATTGCCTACTGCCAGAGCCAAGCGGTTAATCAGGTTAACCTGTAGCTTATCTGATCGCAAAATCGCATCATCCAAGAGCATTTCCACGTTGCCCTCAGCCGTGAAAATTTGCCGTTCATCATCAAACTCCTGGCGATCGGCGGTTAATTCAATTACCGCGTCTTGTCCTGGAGGGGCGATCGGAATCTCAATCTCTTCCGGTTCGGCTGATTCAATCGGGATGGGCGTTTCTGAGCTAGACTCGGGTTCATCGGTGGATAGCGAGGGCCGATCGTCATTCAGGGGCGAAATTTCGGAAGCAGGAAGAGCATCCAATGCAGGAGTTTGGGCGATCGCCGCTTCCATTTTTTCCGATAAGGCTTCTTCAATCGCCTCAGAAACTGGTGTAGTCCGCCATGGGGAGTAATCTTTAATTGGTGGTAATGCTGGCTCAACTGTTGGCTCCAGACTTAGATCGCTAACTCCATAAACATCGGCAATCGGTGCAACTTTCTCCTCCCAGCTGACCGATAACCGACCTCCTAACGCTGAAGCCTCCGTACTGGCAACTAAGCGTTCATCTTCTGGAGAAGAGAGTTCCGGAGGGGCAATGGGTGATAGCGTCTCTCCACCAACCCAACTCAACTGTTCTGGTTTAACCACAGCGCCTTCTGGAGCTGAAAGGGGTTCAGGACTATATACAGTCTCCAAAGTACAGCATTGTTGGCTCTTTTCGAGTCCACTCGATCCCCCTTTCCTGTCTGATTGGGGAACATTCCTCTTTTCAAGGAGGACTTGCTCCTGCTGCACCTCTTGGTTTAGGGAGGTTGGGGGAATCAATGCAGGACGTTCTACAATAGCCATTGGTGCAGGAGCAACCCAATCTATCCCTTCAGTTGGCTCGGTGGCACTGATGCTTTGATGGGGAATAGCATGAACAACTGGCGGCAATTCAGGGGGGACAGGATAGGGCATAGATTCGATGATTCACTCCAATACCTTGCCCAGTATAGCGCTACAGGCTGACGCAGGGACGGTAATTATAGTGCTGCGCGCTATATTACCCACTGCTGATCAAAATCGCCCAAACTAAACTCAATGCTTCTGTCCATTCCACGACTGCACCATAGGTATCTCCGGTATGTCCTCCGAGTTGATGATTGAACCACCATGCGCTTCCTCCGGCGATCGCTGCCCAGCCTAATGTTAAGCTGAGAATTTCCATACTCTGTTGAGGATTGAGGGCGGCTTGTCCACCACTCAGAGCAATGAGCAGAATCAAGGATGGTAAAACATCTTTATAGGATTGAATCGCTGCTTTATGAAAAGCTCCTTTTCCCGTCGGTTTGAGATAGGGATAGCGCCAAATTGCCCAAAGTTGTCCGGCTCTTCCCCATGCAGGAATAGCGATCGCCACCCACAACTGTTGGGGGTTTAAGGAACTCATAGCCGCCGTTTTCAGTAATAGAATCAGGATGGCAGACATCGCTCCAAATGCACCCGTAACGCTATCGCTCATCACCTGCAAACGGCGATCTCGATCCATCACACTTAAACCATCAGCCGTATCCATCGCTCCATCTAAGTGTAATCCCCCAGTGATGGCAACCCAGAGGGCAATGATTACGGAACTACGGGTAAAATTGGGCATTCCTACAGACCATAAACACCAATTTATCACCCCTAATATTGTTCCGATCAGCATTCCTACTAAAGTTGCAAACCTTGCTATTCCGGAAAATTCTAAGGGCCAAGAGCGAGGCATCGGTATGCTAGTATAAAAAAAAATTGCCCCACTGATTCGCCAGATCCATATCATTGCCACTCCCCCCATGCTCTATGTTAATCTGCCAATAGACATCTACTCTGTTTTCTTGGTCGTCGATCTGCATTTTCCCTCTGTTCAGAGGTGAGTGTCATCAGAAACACGGCTACTAGATGACTGCCGTTTTACTTACGCGATCGATACTTCTAATTCGATCAAAAAATCCGTAGAATCTGGCAAGTATCGGCCAAAGAGTTAGGATAGAATTGTCTCATAGGCTACTTTAATAGGCCATTCTATCTTAGGGTGCAGTCTTGGGATGTCAAATCGTCAGTAGTCTTGTCGTCCTCTTTTGAAATTAGAGAGTTTTTCCCATGAGTTACGATCAATTACCTGGCAATACACGGTTACCTGCTCCTTGTATTCTCAACAGAGGGATCGTTGTGAATCCACAGGATATTCAGAAAGTGATTGGGGATCTCCATCGTGTCCGTTATGTTGAACTGTTCGATCGGCAAACCCAAGCTACTGGCGAAGCGTATATCCAAGAAGTGTTTACCGATCCACTGCGATCGACTATCCTGGCGAATCATACGTTATATCTAAATATTCAAAGCTTTGATTATTTAGAACTGAAACAATCTGACGACCAAGAAACCTATTTTGATTTAGTTCAAGAGAATCGTATCCTGCGGTTAATTCCTCTCTCTAATCCCCTACAAAACCAACCGGTTAGTTCGTTAAATACGGCTGCTCTAGAAGTGATGATGGCAGAAGTTTTAGCGGCTAATTTAGATGTACAAATGGACGATGACGAACCCTTAGCCTAAGATTTGGAAATGGGTTGACGTGACAAAGATTTAAAGAGTGACTGGAGATTCTACATACGTGTTCGGTTCTAGCAGCGTAAATTCAATGCCACATTCTATTCGTTTTTTGGTAATTTTATAATTGGCGAGTTCAAGTAAGCGTTTTCTCAAGGGAATCCAAAGATGAATTATCCCCCAGAAAGAGAGACGATCGCGGCGATCGCCACTGCTATTGTGCCGCAAACGGGTAGCGTGGGAATTGTTCGACTATCGGGAAGCCAAGCATTAGAGATTGCCCAATTGCTCTTTGAGGCTCCTGGAAATCAGCCTTGGAAGAGCCATCGTATCCTTTATGGTTATATCTGCGATCCGCAAACGGGTTCAACGGTGGATGAAGCCTTATTGATGATTATGAAAGCGCCCCGCTCCTACACCCGTGAAGATGTGGTGGAATTTCACTGTCATGGGGGTATCATGGTGGTGCAACAGGTGCTGACACTTTGCTTAGAGCAAGGCGCTCGACTGGCGCAACCGGGCGAATTTACCCTCAGAGCATTTCTCAATGGACGCATTGATTTAACTCAAGCGGAAAGTATCTCAGATTTGGTGGGGGCGCGATCGCCTCAAGCGGCGGAATTAGCCTTAGCCGGAATTCAGGGAAAGTTAGCTTCTCCCATTCGTCAGCTACGCAACACCTGTGTGGATCTGTTGGCGGAAATTGAAGCGAGGATTGATTTTGAAGACGATCTTCCCCCTTTGGATGAACCATACATCATCCGTGCAATCAACCAAGTATTAGATCAATTAACGGATATTTTAGCCACGGCTAATCAGGGGGAACTGCTCCGCAGTGGATTAAAGGTGACGATTGTCGGTCGCCCCAATGTGGGAAAATCGAGTTTACTCAATGCTTGGAGTCAGAGCGATCGCGCCATCGTTACCGATCTACCGGGAACCACCCGTGATATTGTGGAAACCCAGTTAGTGGTGCGGGGAATTCCCATCCAAGTTTTAGATACCGCAGGCATTCGGGAAACTGGCGATCGCGTAGAAAAAATTGGTGTCGAGCGATCGCGCCAAGCGACGCAAAAAGCCGATCTGATTCTGTTTACCCTCGACGCTGCTGCCGGATGGACGGCAGAAGATCGAGCTATTTACGAGCAACTCCCCCCCGAAAAAACGATCCTCATCCTCAATAAAATCGATTTAGTTGGCGATCTGCCCTCTGGTTTGCCTACCGATATTGTGGCGATCGTCAAAACCGCAGCCGCCCACAAACAAGGCATTGAAGATCTAGAAGAAGCAATGATTACGGCTGTTAATGGGGGGAGCTTGCAAGCAGCCAATCTTGATATTGCCATTAACCAGCGGCAAACTTCCGCCCTTACCCGCGCTAAAGTCTCCCTAGAACAAGTTGAAGCTACCATTGCCGAACAGCTCCCCCTCGATTTCTGGACGATTGACTTACGAGGAGCAATTCAAGCCTTGGGTGAAGTCACGGGAGAAGAAGTTACTGAATCTGTATTAGATCGGATCTTTAGTCAGTTTTGTATCGGCAAATAGGGACATGAAGGGTTGCATTAACCCCATCTTATAATGGCTCTATTCATGTAGGTTTTTTGCTAAAATATTAATAAATTGTTAAGATAATCCATAAGTACCCTGGGTCAAGTTGCCACAGGGGATTGCTAGAGGGGAATTGCCCTATGACAATTGAACAATCGTTTTACCAGCAACTCCGTCAGCGAGGATACTGGGATCAGACCGAGAGATTATCGGCTTGCGATCGCCAAAGTACCTTGGCCTTAGCGTGGTCAAATCCGAATTTGACCAGAGATCCTGGCACCATGTACAAACTGGTGTGGCTCCTATCTTCCACCAGCAGACGGAAACGGCTCAGTGCTATTGATTTACGGATTTTAGACCGCACAGCTACTGATTTGGCAACTCAAGGTCAACTGCTACCTGCCACAAAATCTTATGTTAAGTATTTGTGGCAGCAAGTCTATACCCAAGAGTATGCCCAAGCGCCTGTCCATGAATAATCAATAGTTAACAATGATTAATGGTTGATTCGTGCGATTAGCTTGTGCAAGGCAGCTCGATTGAGCTTGCCTTGGGGAGATCGGGGGAGTTTCTCAACTGCAACCCAAGTCTTGGGTTGCTTATAACGGCTGAGATGGGGTGCGATCGCCTCCTTTACCGTGTCTGAAGTTACATATTCATCCTGGGGCACATACACCGCCGTTACCCGTTCCCCCCAGTCTGCATCAGGAAAACCCAGGACTGCCACATCCTGAACCAATTGTGTTGCCCGGATTGCCGCTTCCACTTCCTGGGGAAAAACCTTCTCTCCCCCAGTCACGATCGTCTGACTGTGGCGACCGAGAATATACAGATATTTTTCGCTGTCAAAATAACCAATATCATCTGTTAAGAAGGAGCGATCGCCGGGAAAGGGATGGGGAAAATAGCCTAAAGCGAGGGATGGGGAGGCGATCGCCACTCGTCCCGGTTGCAGCGTGGGCAAGGGGTTCCCCTTATCATCTTGGATCGTAATCTGAGCATGGGGTAGGGGTTGACCGCAACTGATATTACCTGCAAAAAAACGATCCGGTTTCAGGGTTGCCACTTGGGAAGCCGTTTCCGTCATGCCATAGGTGAGTGCCACAGGTATTTTAGCCTGTTTTGCCTGTTGCAATAATTCTGGCCAAGCCGGCGCTCCTCCCAACAGAACCGCCCGAAATTGAGATAAGCAAGAGCAAGAATTGGATAACAAGCGCTTAAGTTGGGTGGGAACCAGAGAAATAAAATAATTTTGCGGATTAAAAGGAAGGAAACCCGTTAGAGACAGATACGGCATAAGGGCTAGAGTTCCTCCTGTGAGCAAGGTTCGCATCACTTGCATCAGTCCACTGACATGATAGAGGGGAAGCGTGCAACAGCAATCAATAGCATCAGATAGCACAAACTCCTCTGTTGTAAAAGAGGACTTTGATCCCTTTTTTAAAGGCGATTGAGGGGAATGAATATATCTTGAATCGTTAAAATAGCGGGTAAACCCTTCAACAGAAGCGCTGAGGGTTCCCCAAGTATGCATTGCAAAGCGAATCTTTCCCGACGATCCTCCTGTCGCAATCATTACAGTACCAGGAAATGACGGCGGCGGCGGTGCTTCTATTGGGGAACAGGGAACAGTTCCCCAAACCAGTTGGGGTTGAACCTGTTCCCACACTTGTCGCCATTCTGAAGCTTTCCACTGGGGGTTACCGAGAAAAACCGGAGTTTGGGTAGCAATAGCAGCAAAAAAGCCAGCCAAGAAAGTAACGGGTTCAGATTCATTGAGCAGCAGTCTGGGAGGAGTGGCATATTGGCCCAAATGCTGATATTTTTCCCAGAATAGGGGATAAAGGCGATCGCCCTGGGGACAAACCAGATGAAAGGATTGGACTAAATCAGCGATCGCCGTCTCAACCATGACCGATTACCCATTACCATTCCTATAGGCTGCCATTAAATGGGCCAGAATATGGGCAATATTCCACGCATCATCAATCCCTCGATGGTGGGTTCCGATCAGAGGAAGATGAAGCAACTCTAAGGCTTGCGCCATCCCTACTTCTTTCGGTAAACCGTGGAGAACCGTCAAGAGAGTTTTAATATTAATATGTCGATTGCTAAAGGGATAGGGCACTTCCAGCATTTCACATTGCTTCTCAAACTGAGTGCGATCGTAGTTACCATAACTTGCCCAAACTCGCTTATGAGTGTGATACTCACTTTGCAGGCGATCGCACGCTTCCCGAAAGCTCACTCCCGTATCCACTTGCTCTTGAGTTAATGTAGTCAGTTGAGTACAAAACTCACTCACCTTGGAAAGCGTCGGTTTAACTAAAATACTATCCTTTTCTAAAGGTTTACCCAAGGTTAAATCAACCGTGGCAATTCCCACTTCAATAATTTCATGGTGTTCGCCAGGTGGCGATCGTTTACGCCAGCAGGTGGCTTCAATATCAATAACAACAATGCGATCGAGTTTAGGCATACTTTAAAAGTGAGTTATCCAATAATCTAGGATCTAATCTTTTCACAAACTGGGTTTCTAGTTTCCCATCCTATACCTCTTTTGTTTACTCTTCCCATCTCCCCATCTCTCCATCTCCCCATCCCCATTACCAGCGCGTAACGCCCGATCGCGCTAGGATAAGAAATATTAACAAATAGCCATTCAATAGCAATCCTAGTCTATGGATACACCGATTAAGGCCGTACAATCTCCCTATTACGGAGATGCCTATTATCGAACACCCCCCCCAGATCTAGCCTCCTTACTCCTCAAGGAGCGCATCGTTTATTTAGGGATGCCCCTATTTTCCGACGATCAAGTCAAACAACAAGTTGGTATCGATGTCACCGAACTGATTATCGCCCAACTGTTGTATCTACAGTTTGACAGTCCCGAAAAACCGATCTACTTCTACATCAACTCCACTGGAACCTCCTGGTATGGAGGAGAAGCCGTTGGTTTTGAAACCGAAGCCTTCGCCATCTGCGATACCCTCAGTTACATTAAACCTCCTGTGCATACTATTTGCATTGGTCAAGCCATGGGAACTGCATCGATGATCCTCTCGGCAGGGACTAAAGGCTGTCGCGCAAGTCTGAGCCATGCTACCATCGTCCTCAATCAACCGCGCACAGGTACACAAGGGCAAGCCACGGATATTCAAATTCGGGCGAAGGAAGTGATCGACAATAAACAGACCCTGCTTTCGATCTTATCCCAAAATACGGGCCAAACTGTAGAGAAAATTGCCAAAGATACCGATCGCATGTTCTACCTAACTCCTGAAGAAGCCCAAGAATATGGATTGATTGATAAAGTATTAACCAGTAGCAAGGATCTTCCCCAACCCATGCCTGCCCTGAGTTCTTAACCCTTGGGCAATTGAACGTTGATTGACGTTTATCCTTTTGTTTTGTTGTTCATTTTTTGGTATTTTCTTATGCCTATCGGTGTTCCTAGTGTTCCCTATCGTCTCCCTGGAAGTCCTTATGAGCGGTGGATTAATATTTACGATCGCCTCTATCAAGAGCGGATCATCTTTCTCGGCCGTGAAGTTACGGATAGTTTAGCCAACCAACTGGTAGCGGTAATGCTCTATTTAGACTCCGATGACCAGAATAAGCCCATTTACTTGTACATTAATTCTCCTGGTGGTTCGGTGACCGCAGGCATGGCCATTTACGATACCATGCAGCACATTAAATCAGAAGTGATCACCATCTGTGTGGGGTTAGCCGCTTCCATGGGAGCCTTTTTACTGGCGGCGGGGAGTCCAGGTAAACGGTTGGCACTGCCCCACTCTCGGATCATGATTCACCAGCCCCTCGGTGGTGTAGGGAGACGACAAGCGACGGATATTCAAATTGAAGCTCAACAAATTCTCCGCACTCGCTCCCAGTTGAATGAACTAATGGCGAAACACACCAAACAACCCCTAGAGAAAATTGAAAAGGATACCGATCGCGATTATTTCATGTCTGCTGAAGAAGCGAAAGAGTATGGTCTCATCGATAAGGTGATCGTAGACCGGGTTTAGTTGAGGGATGGATAACAGAGTAGATTTCTTGCAGAAGTTAGGTAGAAGTTAGGTAATAGGTAATAGTCAATCAGAATATAGGATGACTGCATTACTATTCCTTTTCTGCTCACTGATGCAAGAGGTCTATTCAAAAATACTATATATGCTGTATAGTCTGTTATCCTCCAAGTTGAGGGGATGAGGAGTGTTTTTATTTTCACTGTTTGTGGATGGATATTGCCTATTATTACCGAGTGTTGGACTTAAAACCAGGGGCCTCGTTTGCGGAGGTTAAAGCTTCCTATCGACGTTTGGCGCGAGGATGTCATCCTGATGTTAATCCGGGAGATAGACAAGCCAAGGAAAAGTTTATTCAACTCACGCAAGCCTACGAAATTCTCTTAAAAGAAATTTCTGAGGTAGCCAATACAGAAATAGGATTTGAAGCGTTTTCTCACTCTTCCCCTGAACCCACCGTAACGCCTACTCCCTCCCCTGCGCCTGCTCCCCGGAAGGTGAAAATTCCTCCCTTAAACCCCCAGGATAAACGGTTAAAGCAAAGTGCCTATGAGCAATTACGAGAGTTTTTAAAAACGAAGCGTTTTCCCCGGGCGATCGCCTTAGTGGAAGCTCTGCGCGATCGCCTCCCCATCGATCCAGAAGTGCGTCAATGGCAGGCGATTACTTATCAATCCTACGGTCAACATTTACTCAAACAAAATCAACTCGAAAAGGCGCAACTCTATCTGCAAAGAGCCAGACGCACGGACCCCCACAACCGCCGTTTGTGCCTAGAAGTTGAACAAGACCTCAACCGGTTGGGAGTCCAATCCGCCCATCAACAAGTGTAATCATGAATGATGAATTAATTGTGAGGATTCAGGGGAGAGAGCAGTTGTTTTAAGCGCCGAATTTGTTCCGAGGTTCCCATACAAATGAGTAAATCTTGGGGGAGTAATAGGGTTTCTCCCGTTGGCGCTCCGATGACGGTTCCATCCTGGCGACGGATGGCGAGGACCAGAACACCAGAGCGCGATCGCAGTTGCATTTGTTGAAGCGATTGGCCAATATAGGGACAGCGATCGCTATCAATCCCGAATTCTTCAATCAGTAAGGAGCGATTTTTGCCCGTGATCATACCATCAACGAAATGCATCACTTGAGGTCGTAAGGCAGCAGTCGCCATTTTGCGCCCAGCCGTCGTATAAGGAGAAACGACGGCATCTGCTCCTCCTCGATAGAGTTTCAGTGCTGCTTCATCGGTACTAACGCGGGCGATCGTCCTAATTTGGCTATTGAGACTTTTCGCTGATAAAACCGTGTAGAGATTCTGTGCATCAGAAGGTAGAGCAGCAACCAAACAACACGCTTGATTAATGCCTGCTCTATGCAACGTATCATCTAAGGTGGCATCTCCTTGGAGGATAAGATACCCTAAACTTTGAGCCGCTTCTAGAGCCTCTGGTGAAGAGTCAACAATTACAAAGGGAACGCCTTCTTCATGGAATTCTAGGGCAATCTGTTGCCCAGTACGACCAAAACCGCAAATAATATAATGGTTGATCAAGTTTTTCAGCACTTTCTGTTTTTGTCGCAAACGTATTCCATCTTGAAAATAGCCTTGCAGGAAGGCTTCTGTAAACCGATTGACAATATACCCAATGCTAATCACTCCAAAAAAAATCAGGGCGATGGTAAAGATTCTCCCCCGTGATTCCATTGGCTCTACTTCGCCATAACCCACCGTTGTTAGGGTAATAATGGTCATATAAAAGGCATCAGGAAAAGACCATTTTTCTAGAACCATATAGCCGATGGTTCCCCATATGCAAACGAACCCTAGGGCAAGAACACCGACTAGAAGTTCCCGTTGCATTCGTTGATACTGTTGTTCGATGGAAGACACTCTTGATAGGGGATAGGGAAGGGGTAATGGGAATGGAGACTGGGAAATTTCCCATCCGTCGCCGATCTTTAACTAGAATAATATCTTACACTTGTGGTGTTCAATTAATCGGAAACTTAAGGTTTGTATAGAGTGGGGAAAGTCATGGGTAAAATGGGGCAACTGAAAGCAATTATTTTTGATGTGGATGGAACCCTGGCAGAAACGGAACGGGATGGTCATCGTTTGGCATTTAATCAGGTTTTTTCTAATGCCGGGTTACCGTGGCAATGGTCTGCTGAGTTTTATGGGCCACTTTTAGAAGTGTCGGGAGGAAAAGAGCGCCTGGTTTCTTATGTTCGCCGGTATCATCCCCAGTTTGAGCCTCCAGTAGAGTTGGAAGTATGGGCTGCCCAATTACATCGCCAGAAAACGAAGTATTATCGACAGTTTCTTTCAAAAGGTTCGATTCCCTTACGACCGGGTGTTCAACGGTTAATTGAAGAGGCTATAAGCAAAAATATACGATTGGCGATCGCTACAACTAGCGCCCTACCCAATACCATGGCCTTATTGGAGAAGTTTTTTCACCCAACTACGTTTGAATTGATTGCGGCCGGTGATATTGTACCCCAGAAAAAACCTGCGCCTGATATTTATTACTATGTTCTAGAGCAAATGAATTTATCGCCTAGAGAGTGTTTGGTGATTGAGGATTCCCAAGCAGGGGTGCAAGCAGCGACTGAAGTTGGTTTACCCACGTTAGTAACCCAAAATGAATATGCTCAAAATCATGACTTTCCGGGGGCGATCGCCGTTTTAAGCGATCTGGGCGAACCGGATGCTCCGTTTACCGTCATTCGCGGCGATCTGGGAATTTATACGTATACGACCCTAGCAACTTTAAACTTTCTGCATCAGCAGGTCATATCCATTAAACCTTAAAAGCAGTATACCCATTATTCATTAGGTCGATGAGTGGACGGAAGAATCTTCTCCATTGGAATGAGGGCTTCCATTACCGATTTTACAATTGGAGCCGATACCGTACCCCCAAAAGCCCCTGCGCCTTTCGGTTCATCAACCACTGCAACGACCACATAGGGGCCATCCGGCAAAATACCAACAAAACTGGTTATTTTTGCTGATTCATAATACCCACCACCAGCATAAGCCTTCTGAGCCGTTCCAGTTTTACCTGCCACTCTATAATTGGGGATCTGGGCAGCTTTTCCACTCCCCCCATCCACTACGGCTTCCATCATAGCTAAAACGGCTTCAGTTGTTTCTTGAGAAAACACTCGGCGGGGAGCTTCAATACTTGGAGTATAGTGCAATTGTCCTTGCACATCCCTAAGTCCTTTAACTACATGAGGAGTGACTAAAAATCCCCCATTGGCCAAAGTGGCATGGAGTTGGGCAAGTTTCAGGGGAGTTAAGGATAACCCTTGACCAAAGGAGACAACAGCAGGCTCAACAGCTATATTGACAAAATGTTCTTTCGGTTTGAGGTAACTCGCGGTTTCTCCTGGTAAATCAATTCCCATAACACTTGAAAGTCCCAGGTTTTCCAGCCAGTCATAAAAGACTTCTGGCTTCATCTGCTGGACAACTCTAACCATGGCGACATTACTGGAATATTTTATAATATCGGTTAGACTTGATACGCCTCTACCTCCATTCGCATCAAAGTCATAATTCTGAATCGGCCATTCACCGATATAAATCTGTCCTGGATCGTAAAACCGATCGTCAGGTTCAATCGCATCTGCTTCTAAGGCGATCGCCACATTAATCGGCTTAAACGTCGATCCTGGCTCATATAAATCGGTAATTGCCCAGTTTTTTAATAAGCCTAAATCGGCTTTCCAATAAGTATTGGCATCAAATGACGGATATTGCACCAATGACAAAATCGACCCATTGGATGCATCCATCACAATCACCGTACCCCGCTTGGCCTGATATTGTTTCATCTGCTCAGAAAGGGCTAACCGGGAAACCCGTTGCAGCCGGGTATCCAAGGTTAATTGCAATTGCAGGGCATCCATATTCAACAAGGGAGTCGATCCTTGATTGGGTAAAATATCGCCTTCTCCCGTGCGCGTCACTTCGACCCACTCACTAGAGCGCTCTAGAATATTTTCATAGGCAGCTTCGATTCCAGATTGTCCCATCCGCTCCATATTCACATATCCCACCACTTCCGAGACCAGATCTTCTTGGGGATAAATCCGCTCTTGATAGGCATTGAACTCTAAGCCATCAAGAGATAGAGTTTGAATCCGACGGGCAGCATCTTCCGGCACACTATACTGAATCTGAATTCCTGTCGGCCCTTCAGAAAAGCGTTGCATGACTTGATTGGCCGGTATACCTAAAATACCAGAGAGTGCGTTAGCAATCTCTGGCATAGGTCGCTTAAACATGATGGGATGGGCGTATAAGGTAAACCGGGGTTGATCGACTGCCAAAAAATGTCCTTGGCGATCGACAATAGACCGACGGGAAGTCGCCTTCTGTTCTTGACTGCGTTGTTGCTGTTGTGCCTTTTGGCGTAACTCAGCACTCTGAATGACCTGTAAGCTTAATAATTTTAGGCTGAGTCCCAATAAACCAGCAATCAGCACCCCCCAGACGACTACCGATCGCATCTGAGGTACAGCAGCCATTTTTCTGCCCGGCTTTCTAGGGAAAGAACCCGTGGCGATCGCTTTACGTTTGCTCGGCCGAAAAGTTGAGGCCATAATTTCTGAAATAAATTAAATCAATCCCTGAAAAACAAGTGGCTTAGAGCCACTTGTTAAGTATAACTTCATAGACTCATGGTATTAGGTCTTCTAATTGGAAGGCTTAATATCCCCAAGGTTTAGAGGGTAACGGTTCCGGTGCTAAATTAGGCAAAGACTCAGAAATAGCAGGAACCGAACGTTGTTCCACCGGCTCAAGGAAAATCGTAGTCTCTGGATTTTGAGGAACTAAACCGGTATCTTCGGTTTCTGCTTGGGATGCCATCCGATTTTTTAAGATTTCACTAGCCGTAACTAATTGACGCTCATAACGTTCTAGATTTTGCAGATGATCGTATTTTTTCATCCATTCTTGCTGCGTTTGCACCGTTAGACTATAAATTCCCATGGTAGCTGCACCTAAACCTAGGGTACAAAAAAAGAGGACTTTTTCGATCGCCCGTAGAGCGACTACACTCTTTGGTAATTGGTTATGTTTTGGATCTAAGCGTTTAACGGTTCCTGATTGAGTTAATCCCTGAACTGACGTGGCTTTATCGACAACCTGTTGCTGAAAGTGGTCATTTCGAGCCATCTGTGAAGGCACTCTAGAAGAACTAGCCGATGGCGAAGTGGGTGCTATTTTAGGAGCTTGAGGTTGGGAAGAGACTAACCGCAGTCTGGAACGATTCGGGTTGTGTAAACGAGGTTGGCGACGAGGGGAGGAATCGGGAAAGGATTTGAGAGCAACCATGGAATTGAATAAATTTGGGAGTAGTTTAACATTAATGCTCGAGGCTCGGAATCAATGGCTTAACTCATAGGTCAAGGATTCCGTTTAGTCATATTATGGTTTAGATGGGATAGCACTGTCTCCCTTTTGCCGGTTAATTGAAGTTCAGGATAGAGCGTTATGGATCGTGAATCTGGAAAGGATCAAAAGCATCCGCGTGAGGATCGCGATCGCCTGATTGTGGATCAATTGCTCCAACATTCTGGGGAACCGACAGATTTTCATTTAGTAGAATTGGCGCGTCTGAGAATTCGTTACCAAGACTTTCCAGGTGCTAGAGCGCTACAACAGGATTTAAACCGCGCCATGCAACAGTGGAACTTGAATGAGGAAGCCTTATTTGAGCGAACCCGTGCCATTCATATCCAAGGATTGGTGTATAAACGAGGAGGCAATCAACAAGAAGATTGGAGTTAATCTAATTTGTTAATGGGTAATTGGCGATCTCCGTGTCTCCGCGTCCCCGCGTCTCGGTGTCTCCCTATCTCCCTATGGATTGAAATCAAGTGATGGTGTCGAAGGGGAAAAATCCGCAGAGGGAAACTCTGGATTCAGTTCAAAAAGGGTTTTGGGTTCAATCTTAAAATCTACTTTGATATTAGAATCCATATCCTGGGCTATGTCCCAGTCCGTTAACTCTGGAGCGTTGAATGCCTCAACTTGTGGCAACTGTTGCTGACGCTTGGGAGATTGCATTTGGGTTTTAATCGGCTCTAAAACCTGGGCAATTTCCGCTTGTTCTTCTAAACGTTCTGTAGAAGAAACTAATTGACCCAAACCATTCACCAAATTACGAATATTCTGGCGAAATTGGGGATCGCCGAGCAAATCATCCATATCTGAGGTGAGTTTTTGGGCATTTTGAAATGTTGAGCGAGCTGAATCTAAGGTTTGCTGGAGCATCAACAAAGTCGTAGGATTATTAATGTCATCGGATAAATCCTTTAAGTTAGCAGAAGCTTGGGCAGCATTGGCTGAAAGAGTTTCTAGGTTATTGATCAACTCTCCTTGTTGGACTTGACTGAGAATCGGGGTCAACGTAGATACCGCAATTTTCATCTCCTCGGATGTGCGCTCTAAATTGGCTAAGGTGCTAGTAATATTAGTTCGATTTTGGGCAATCAAACCATTCATATTTTGTAGTGCGGTTTTTAGTTCGGCGCTGGTGCTTTCCACTTGTCTAGTCAGTTGGGCACTACTTTCAGTAAATTGGGTAGTTGCTTGCAGGGTGGATTGACGAATTTGATCCGCTGCCGCGCCTACGGATTCAGTTGCATTAGAAATCGTACTAATTTCTCCCTTAGCTAGGGTCGTTAGTTCTGCTAGTTCAGCGCTCAGAACTGTAAAATTTTCAGCCGCAGATGTCGCTCCGTCCAGGGTAGACATCAGACGAGCATAAAATTCTTCCGAACTAAAGAGTTCTGCCATATCTAAACCCCTGCGTAGGAGTTCAACATAGCTGACTCCAATTTGGCCAGAAAGTCGAGTTCCTTCGCAAATAACCACGGTGCGATCGCACTCCTGACTCTGAGCAGAAGTCATATTTGCTGGCACAGAAGATAAGGGAATAATATCGATTGTTGTGGAGCCAACTAAACCGGATTGATTGGCTTCAATGAGCGCATTTTTGGGCATCACCAAATCCCCTTGATGAATATTGAGCGTGACATCAACCCCATTTGATCCCGGATTAATCGCTGCCACGAAACCCACTTCGACCCCACGATATCGAACTTCTGCCCCAATTTGTATTCCTTCAATATTGTCAAATTCCACAATTACGGAGTAAATTTGTTTACTAAAAGTCCCTCCGCGTAACCAAAGGATCAGACCGCCAAAAAGTCCCATCCCAACTAAGATAAGTAACCCAACTGAACCTTCTCGAATTGTCCGTTGACGCATGATGGTTTTCACTTCCCTACAAGATTGTACCCGCTTTATCTTAACTGATGACGGGAATCGGGCCCTCTAAGCTCCCGGCGGCAAATTGACGAATATAGGGATTATCCGTGTCATCAATTTCTTCGATTTTGCCATCCCATCGGACTTTACCCTGATGCATGAAGACGATCCGATCTGTGGTGCGGCGAATGGTACTTTCTTGGTGAGTGACCATTACATAGGTACTACAGCCTCCTTGCTTCTCTTTGAGGGAGCGAATCAGGTCTTCAACTACGGTGGAGGCAATGGGATCGAGTCCAGCAGTGGGTTCATCGTAGAGCAGGACTTCGGGATGGTCTTGGGCATCTTGGGGATTTTCCATAATGGCTCGGGCAAAGCTGACTCGTTTGCGCATTCCTCCAGATAGTTGAGCCGGGAAGCGATCGCTAATTCCCGATAATCCCACTAATTCCAGTTTTGTTTCCACCATTTCCCGGATGTGTTTTTGAGGAATTTTGCCTTCTTGATAGAGTCGAAATCCGACATTTTCCGCCACAGTTAACGAGTCAAATAAGGCAGCCTGTTGAAAGACCATACCAATTGTAATCGGATCTTGGATATCTCCCACTAACCCTTCACGCTTTTGTCCAGAGACATAAATTTCGCCAGCATCCGGTTGATGTAAACCCGCAATAATTCTTAGGATCGTGGATTTCCCTGTCCCGGAGGGCCCGATAATCCCTAATGCTTCTCCTTTGTAGATCGTCAGGTTAAGGTTATCTAAAATCCTGCTTTGACCAAAGGTTTGGTAAATACCGCGCAGTTCAATTAAGGGTTCACCCATGAAATATGCATAATTTGGCTGGCTTTTGGCAGTATACTCGATTAAGGGCTATTTGCCAATGTGATGCACAGTGTGAAGAATGTCGGGAATGGGATAGTCTTGTAATTGCCTATTGCCTAGCGTTATATCATTTCCAAAAAGGCTCCAGTAAAGTGCCCCATGCCTCTGATTTTTGCTCGTATTCTTCCTCGCATATTTCCGCCCGCTCTTCCGGTAAATATCCGTCTTCCAGCAGAAATTCAAATTCCTGGCGATCGCTACCATAGATTAAACACACCGTATCATAAAAACGTTGGGAACTCAACGCATGTTCGCCCCAAAAAGGAAGACTTTCGAGATTTTCTGCTTCCTCTGCTGCTTCTGCTTCAAACTGAAACATCCCACTCAATGCTCCCGCATCATCTTCATAAACATCGAGGAGAATAATCGTGGCAAACGTATCAACGGCATCTTCTTCTTTTCCCGTGATTGGGAGTTCGTACAGATCGACTAAAGCATGACCGAGTTCGTGAAAAAAGGTAAATAAACTCGCATCAATAACTGTATCTGCAAAATCCTCTTCAGTTTCACTATTTTCTGTGAAAATTGAGAGAAATTCATCGATCAACTCATAACACATCGTAATGGTCACTGCATTTGGATCGTAATAAGCATTCACTTCATCACAAGTGGTGAAAACAACAGTGATATCTGTTGGAAATACAAGTATTTCGTTTAAATCACTTGCCAGATCGTCATAAAACTCAGTTTCAATCAATGCGGTGCGGATATTTGCCAATACTTCGTCGTCGGTTTCCTCATAACTCATAATAATGTCACCCCTATCTTCGATTTGAGATGGGGAGTCAGAGGCATCAGATATAATTGTGTTGCCCATCGTGCAATTGCTTAAACCGCCTAATAAAGCTAATGAGAGTACACTTTTTGCTAAATACGGATAGCTCTGCTGGCATACTCTATGAACATGATTCATCATTAATTTAGTGATATTGGTCATGGGGTGAGGGCTATCCCTCGATGGAATAGAGGCTATATAGAGTATAGTGGCAGCGTCTGGTGCATCAATACAGGACTTAACTTTGTTCCCTCTTCCCCGTTCCCTGTCGCAGATCGCGGAAACGTCAGCATCTCAAACCGTGACAAAAGGGCGATCGCTTTACGAATAACAACAGTCTCTAGAGAGACCAAAAGAATTATTTTAAGGCGGTAACAACTCCTCGATCTTGGTTAAAGTAGAAACAGTGACTTTTTTTTCTGGATCTCCATGCTCAGTTCGCTCCCCCAAATCTACCGCACTAACTCAGATTGGAAACGTATTATTCGTGACTTTGAACAAGTCCTTGGCCGTAAAAGCGTCATCCAGCGCAAGGAAGAACTTCTAACCTATGAATGTGATGGATTGACCAGTTATCGGGTGCGGCCGAAACTGGTATTACTGCCGCGCGATACGGAAGAAGTGGCAGCAACCGTCAAATTATGCGATCGCTACCAACTTCCCTGGGTAGCACGGGGCGCAGGCACGGGACTCTCTGGGGGCGCTCTCCCCGTAGAAAATGGAGTCTTGATTTCCACGGCATTTATGCGTAATATCCTAGATATTGACCTGGAAAATCAACAAGTGGTGGTGCAACCGGCTGTCATTAATAACTGGGTAACCGAAGCAGTCAGTGGTGCAGGGTTCTATTATGCCCCCGATCCCTCCAGTCAAATTATTTGCTCCATTGGTGGGAATGTAGCGGAAAACTCAGGAGGAGTCCATTGTTTCAAATATGGAGTCACCACCAACCACGTTCTCGGCTTAAAACTGGTGCTTCCCGATGGTTCTATCGTTGATGTGGGTGGAGAAGTACCCGAAATGCCTGGATATGATCTAACAGGATTGTTTGTTGGTTCGGAAGGAACCCTAGGCATTGCCACAGAAATTCGATTGCGGATTATTAAGCAAGCCGAAGCCATTCAAGTCCTGCTCGCTGATTTTACCAGTATTGAAGCCGCAGGAGCTGCGGTTTCTGATATTGTCAGCAGCGGTATTATTCCGGCTGGTATGGAAATGATGGATAACTTTAGTATTAATGCGGTTGAAGATGTGGTGGCCAGCAATTGTTATCCCAGAGATGCGGTTGCCATTCTGTTAGTTGAAGTAGATGGGTTAGAGGTAGAAGTGGCAGAAAATGCTAAACGCATTGCCGAAATTTGCCGCCAAAATGGAGCCAGAGAGATCAAAACAGCGACCGATCCAGAGGAACGTCTAAAATTATGGAAAGGTCGTAAATCAGCGTTTGCGGCGGTGGGTAAGATTAAACCGGATTATTATGTCCAGGATGGGGTCATTCCTCGAACTCAATTGCCCTATGTTCTGGGAGAAATTGAGAAACTGAGTGAAATCTATGGCTATCCGGTGGCGAATGTATTTCATGCCGGAGATGGAAATCTTCATCCCCTATTGCTCTACGATAATTCTATCCCTGGAGCTTTAGAAACGGTGGAGAAATTAGGCGGAGAAATTCTCAAAATCTGCGTGCAAGTGGGGGGAAGTATTTCAGGAGAACATGGTATTGGGGCTGATAAACTCTGTTATATGGAACAGATGTTTACACCCGTAGATCTGGAAACGATGCAATGGGTGAGAAGTGTGTTTAATCCCCGCGGTTTGGCAAATCCTGGTAAGTTGTTTCCAACTCCCAAAAGTTGTGGTGAAGCGGCTCAGTTAAAATCTCAGTTGGCGCAGGAGAATTCCAAAGTGGATCTATTTTAGGTCTAAAATGAATTCCTAGGGTAAGTATGTTAATGTTTATGGCTCGCGATCGCCTCAGCGATACCGAGTATTGTCTCTATGTTCACTATGATCCGCTCTGCAATCAAATTATCGGCATTCAGTAGGCATCGTATTTTCATTTCGGCGATCGTCATGGCGACGATCGCCAGTTCCGCTATTATTGGGTACTACACTTATCAAAGAGCTTATGATGCTCTGCTCAAGAAACTTCAGAATCATGCCCTGAAAGAGGTCAAGGATGGGGTACAAAAGGTCGATCAATGGATTAGTCAGCGCAAGACAGAAGTCGAAACGATCGCTAATAGTCCCACTGCTCGCTCATTAGATTGGGATCGGATTAAGCCTTATTTAGTCCAAGAAGCCGAAAGAATTGAGCCGTTTAATCTTGGAGCCTTTTTTGAGAAAACAGGACGTTTTCATACCAGTCAAGGGAAGACGAATCAGGCTCAAGATCGCCTGTATTTCCAGCGAGCCATGCAGGGGAAAGTGAATGTTTCCGATCCTCTCATTTCCCGTTCTACAGGGTTATTGCAGATTATGGTCATTGCTCCGATCGCTCCAGATGAACCTTTAGATTATCAGCCACAAGGGGCGATCTCTGCTCCAGTCCCCCTAAAACGTTTAACACAAGTCATT
This sequence comes from Roseofilum sp. SBFL, assembly GCF_017746885.1. Taxonomy (NCBI): domain Bacteria; kingdom Bacillati; phylum Cyanobacteriota; class Cyanophyceae; order Desertifilales; family Desertifilaceae; genus Roseofilum; species Roseofilum sp. SBFL. Next base: position 59,212 of record NZ_JAGHZH010000034.1, read on the forward strand.
GAGCAGTTATCCTATGGCCCAAACAGTTATGCATTTATGCTGGATTCTCAGGGGCTTCCCATTGTTCCTCGCGATCTGGAAATCTTTGGATTTGAAAGCAATGAACCTACCTCATTACTCAAAAATAAAGATCCAGTACTAAGGCTCTTAGCACAACAAATGGTTAATGGGAATCAGGGAATTAATTTAGTCAATTGGTTAGATCGGAAATACTATCTTGCCTATGTACCCCTAAAAGAAGCCAATTTTTCTGTTGCTTTAGTTATCCCTCGCCAAAATATTGACCAAGATTTGCGACCTTTAAATATTCTGGCGTTTATGATAGTTGCCGTTGTCCTGTTGATGCTATTCGTTGTCTGGCGAGCGCAAAACTGGGAACAAAATTATCTGCGTCAAGCCAAAGAAAAATCAGATAAAAATGCCCATGAGTTAAGCGTAGCTTTAGCTGAATTGCAATGGACTCAAGCACAATTAGTTCAAACGGAAAAAATGTCTTCTTTGGGACAGTTGGTCGCTGGAGTTGCCCATGAATTCAACAATCCAGTCAATTTCATTCATGGAAATTTGATTTACGCCCATCAATATTTTAACGATCTAACAGAATTGGTTAAAACTTATCAAGATTATACGCCTAATCCTCCTGAAGAAATTACTCAAAAGCTAGAGGAAATTGATTGGGATTTTTTAGAGCCAGATTTGCACAAGTTGTTGAATTCGATGAAATCAGGTACTGAGCGAGTTCGACAGTTAGTGAAAGGGTTAAGAACTTTTTCTAGTTTAGATGAAGAAGGTCGTAAATTGGTCAATCTGAATGAGCATTTAGATCTTACATTAAGTATTCTAGTGAACCGTTTAAATCCCAAAGTAAGTAGTCAAAAAATCCTGGTGATTCGAGACTATCAAGAATGTCCTTTAATTGAGTGCTATCCTGGGCTTCTCAATCAAGTTTTTCTTAATCTTTTGAACAATTCGATTGATGCTATTGAAGAAGCTGTGCAACAAGGAAAATGGTCAGACCAAAATGTAGAACAACCCCAAATTGAGATTAGAACTGAAGTCCTAAAATCCGGGGAAATTAAAGTAACAATAAAAGATAATGGAGTGGGGATTCCCGATCGGATTAGAGAACGAATTTTCGATCCATTTTTTACTACTAAAGTAGTAGGGAAAGGTACTGGGTTAGGCTTGGCAACTAGTTATCAAATTGTGGTCAATAAACATCAAGGTATTTTGGATTATCATTCAACCTTAAATCAAGGCAGTGAGTTTTATCTTCAGTTACCATCAACTTACAGCGATTTGTGCTGTTGTAGCAGTAAATGAGTGGGTTATCACACTTCTGTCTTCTCTATCTTTGTCCCATCTTTTTTCAATCCCTCATAGGGATTTATGTTGGTTTCAACACTGTTTGTATTTAAACAAAACAGCCTAATTGATCACTGTGTTTCAATCCCTCATAGGGATTTATGTTGGTTTCAACGCTAGCTCATGCGCGGTTGTTGGATTTTCGATATCCCGTTTCAATCCCTCATAGGGATTTATGTTGGTTTCAACATTCAGAATGAGAGACTCCGGTCTTTTACTGGAGTGGTTTCAATCCCTCATAGGGATTTATGTTGGTTTCAACCTATTTGCCTGCAAGCGTTGCTTCCTCTTTTGCCTGTTTCAATCCCTCATAGGGATTTATGTTGGTTTCAACGTTATTTTTAGCGTCGAAGCTTTCGGGGCTGTAGAGTTTCAATCCCTCATAGGGATTTATGTTGGTTTCAACACGAGGTCGGTTCGGGAATGGCAACATACCCCTCTTCTGTCACTCTCCGAAAAGCTAAAGCTTTTCGGAATCGTAGAGTGTAGACAAGGCAGGCGATCGCGCCATTTTTTCTGCATATCAATTCCCAAGAGTATGCATATGGGCAAAAATGAGATCGCCACA
>NZ_JAGHZH010000035.1:0-10470 GCF_017746885.1 Roseofilum sp. SBFL
CTCGCCAGCTTTCCGTTGAGGTTTTCAGCAAAATACCACCGAAAAAGGTCGCTATAGCGACCTTTGAGCTGCCTTGTCACCCCTTGAGGGTTCTATCCCTTATACAGTCTACTCTTTAGCCTCCTTGTCATCCCTTAAGATGTAAGACAAGGGTTTTGGGCTATTAGATAGCGTTAGCTTGCTTCAGTGGTGTCGGTTCGAATCCCTCCTAGCCCGTCTAACTCAAATAAACCTCATCGGCTCATTCGGTGTAGATCAGTAATTGAACTGAATCGCCCCAAGTGAGCCTTAGTTCTTTTTCGGCATTACCGCAATTAACGGCAATTTCTACCCAGCCATGACTACCGATGAGGGCGATCGCCTGACCAACGGGTAGATCGCTATAGGTTTGAGCGCCGACAATAATTTCTTCATTCAAAATCACCGACCAAGGAACATGATTGACGGCTTCTCCAGGAATATTGGTAATTAGGTTACCAAAATGGTCAATAGATTGGATTGCGCCTCGAATATAATGTTTCTCTTGGGTATAGGAGGGAAGGGAAAGGTTAACTAGGGTATGGGGATCGATCGCCTCTCCCAACTGCTTGATCGGCACTCCATTGGCTAAATGAGCGCCTACAGGAGCAAAAATATCCCGGCCGTGGAAGGTCGTGCTAGGATTAGCTGATCGCCAATAGTCAGGATTGGTTAGTTCGACAGCTTTGATCAGGGGATATTGGCTGAGAATGCCGCTAAATATGCCATTATCTGGCCCGACTAAAAACCCTTGGGGAAGTTCTAGGGCGATCGCCCGGCGATCCCCTCCCACTCCCGGATCGACAACTGCGACATGCACCGTATCATCGGGAAAATAGGGATAAGCATTCATCAGCGCAAACCGAGCAGCCGCTAAATTTTGCCTAGGTAAGTCATGGGTGAGATCGATCGCAGCGATCTGGGGATTAATTTGGGCGATCGCTCCTTTCATGACCCCCACATAAGGATCTTGAAGACCAAAATCAGTTAATAAGGTCAGAATTCTGGGCACACCAATTTCCTTGATTTAAGAAAAAACAACTTTCGGATGTAAAACCCACTGTAAATCAGTTTGCTCAAGCTCTCCAATACCGAGAAACTCGCCAGTTTGGGAACTAACGCGCACTACTGTCCCGGATACAGTTTGATCACGGATGGACAATTGTTGGCCATGGAACCAGGAGCGCACTTGGGACGGGGAAAGAATGCACTCTGGAAGATGACTTAAGGCAACCTGACCCGAAATGGGGGTAAAGGTTTGCTGCTCTACTTGGGTTTCCAACTCCTCCAAAGTCATACTCTGGCTTAAACGAAATCCACTGCTTTGGGTGCGGGTTAACTGAGCTAACGTTGCCCCCGCGTTCACCCGATCGCCTAAGTCGCGGGCGATCGCCCGAATATAGGTTCCTGGGCCACAGGCGATCGCCAGATCCAACTCTGGAAAGTTCCCCGGCCGCCAATCAAGAACCTGAAGATCGTACACTTCCACTGTCCGTGCTGGCACTTGAACGACTTCCCCTTGTCTAGCCAATTTATACAAACGCTTTCCTCCCACCTGAATCGCGCTATAAATCGGAGGAATTTGTTCAATCTTGCCCTGAAATTCGCTTAAAACCAACTGAATCGACTCTAAACTCAGATCGGGAACCGGTTGACTCTCGATCGCCTCTCCTTCTAAATCATCCGTTTCTGTCCGCAGACCAAACTTAATTGTGGCCTGATACGCTTTATCTTGAGGTAAAAACTGCAACAGACGGGTTGCTTTCCCTACAGCAATAGGTAGAACCCCAACCGCCGCAGGATCTAGGGTTCCTCCATGGCCCACCCGCTTGGTGTGTAATAAGCGACGAACCCGTGCCACACAATCATGGGACGTGTAACCGGGGGGTTTATTGAGGTTGAGAAATCCAAACGTCATTTAGAAAATTATATAGCGTTTCTCTGTTCTATGTAGCAAATCTCTAGGGAGTCTGATCTAATCTTCCTACTCTCGAAGAAAAATTTTCTCTCGACCCTAGCCAAGTTTGTAAATAAATGTTAAGATAGTTATCATAAACAAGCGCAGGAGTTAATAAAATGCCATATACCACAGAAGAAGGTGGCCGTCTCAATAACTTTGCCCAAGAACCAAAAGTATATCAAGCAGAACCTCCAACCCAAGCTCAAAAAACCCAATATGTAATTATGGGGAGTATCGCCGCAGTATTGGTTGGACTTCTTATCTTTATTTCCTTTGCTGTTAGCTAGTGGACAGCAAGTGTCAAGTTTGGTAGTAGTGACTCTCTCTCCTTTCTCCCCTCTAGATAGTATTCTAGAGGGGTTATTCCTGTGACTTTTCCCTGGTCTATATACTCCCTTAAACCTCATGACTCCAGCGATTCTGATTCAAAATCTCAAAAAACGATATGGCAACATTGATGCGGTGAAAGATGTATCTCTAGACGTTCGGGCCGGAGAAATTTTCGGTTTGCTAGGGCCCAATGGAGCCGGAAAAACGACTACTCTGCGTTGTTTATGTACCCTCAGCACTCCGGATAGTGGAAAGCTAGAAGTAGCAGGAATTTCTGTTGTGGAGTATCCGAGAGCGACTCGACAATTGTTAGGTTATGTTGCTCAGGAAGTGGCTCTGGATAAGGTGTTAACGGGCCGGGAATTACTGAACCTGCAAGCTGCTCTGTATCATATTCCTGGGAAGGAAATTGGCGATCGCGTCCAACAGATGATTAACCGGTTGGGTATCCAAGAGTATGCCGATCAGAAAACAGGAACCTATTCAGGGGGGATTCGCAAACGCCTAGACTTGGCGGCTGGACTGTTGCACCAACCCAAGGTATTAGTGTTAGATGAACCGACGGTGGGCTTAGATATTGAAAGTCGAGTGGTGGTGTGGGACTTTCTGCGGGAATTGAGAGAGTCAGGAACCACAATTTTGATTACGAGCCACTATTTAGAAGAAGTAGACATTTTAGCCGATCGCGTCGCTATTATCGATCGAGGTAAAGTCATTGCTTGCGGAACACCTTCAGAACTGAAAACGCAAGTGGGAGGCGATCGCATCACCCTACGAATTCGCGAGTTTTGTCCCCCAGATGAAGCCGAACAAGCCAAAACCCTCTTGCAAGCCTTACCGAACGTTCAAGAGGTCATTATCAACAGCGCTCAAGGCAACTCCTTAAATCTGGTGGTCAATCCCGATCCGGCTGCCACTGAATCTACCGTATTGATTGAAGTGCAGCAATCCTTGAATCAAGCAGGATTACCCTTATTTAGTCTTGCCCAATCTCGACCCAGTTTAGATGATGTTTACCTGGCCGCTACAGGACAGACGCTCCTGGATGCCGAATTAGCGGCTGCCGGGACACGGGATTTGAAGAAAGAACAGAAACAAAATATGCGTTAATCTCGAATCAAAGAGCATTCCTAACTGTGGATTCTGAACCAAGATACCTATGACTGTCACATCCCCTCAATCCAATCTTGACCTGGATATCAGCACCCTGAAACAACGTTCTCAATTCTCGTTTGGCGAACTGGTGCAAGAAACCCTTGCTCTCACCAAACGCCTGTTTATCCAGCTCCAGCGCCGTCCAACCACCCTTGTTGCTGGAGTCATTCAGCCCCTGATGTGGTTAATCCTGTTTGGAGCGCTGTTTCAAAATGCCCCAGAAGGATTTTTAGGCGATCGCCTCAACTATGGGCAATTCCTCGGCGCAGGTGTAATCGTCTTTACCGCCTTTTCCGGGGCCCTCAATGCCGGACTCCCCGTCATGTTTGACCGCGAGTTTGGCTTTCTCAACCGTCTGTTAGTCGCTCCCTTAAGCTCTCGCTACTCCATTGTCCTGGCTAGCGCTATCTATATTGTCACCCTAGCCCTGATTCAAACCGCTGTCATCACGATCGCTGGGATTTTTCTGGGTGCAGGATTTCCCACCTTCTCAGGACTCGCGCTCATTACCCTGATTATTCTCTTATTGGTCTTAGGAGTAACCGGAGTCAGTTTAGGCTTCAGCTTTGCCCTTCCCGGCCATATTGAACTGATCGCTGTGATTTTCGTCGTTAACCTGCCCTTACTCTTTGCCAGTAGCGCCCTAGCTCCCCTCTCCTTTATGCCCTACTGGTTACAAATTGTTTCTAGCTTAAATCCGCTCAGTTATGCTATCGAGCCAATTCGCTATCTTTATACTCATTCCGATTGGGGATTCGGTAGTATGGTAATGGCTGCTCCCTGGGGTGACATTTCTCTGGGAGGGTGTTTACTGGTACTCTTGAGCGTTGATGCGATCGCCCTCCTCGGAATTCAACCCCTACTGCGTCGTCGTTTATCCTAATTCGCAATTTTCCGGAGGTTCCATGTCCATCAAACCTTTAAAGTACACCCTGTTTACCCTACTCACTGGCCTGAGCTTGGCTCTGTTTGCTCAAGCCAGTTCTGCCCAAACTATCCTCGATCCCCTAGGAGATATCCAAACCCAAGATGGGGGTTCTAGTGTATTCTCCAGCCAGGGAGGTAATGGCCAATTCTTTGACTTAATGCACAACCTCCAGCGGGGAAACCATTTGAGAGACCCCGAACAATTCAGCATCGACCAACAAGAAAATTTAGATGATGCTGCCGCTAAATTCCGCCAACAGCAACTCGAACGACTCAACAACTCGCCTGAGTCTACCGAAGCTGCTGAAGAAACCACCCCATAAACCCCATAATTTCTATACTTCTGTTTAAGAAGTGCTAGATTCTCTCCCAGGTGCGCTACCCTAAGCTAACGCACCTTTATTTTTCCCTATTGCCCATTGCCTATTGCCTGCTGCCCATTGCCCACTCGCTATGGCTTGCCTCTTGCCAACGATCGAACTCTGCTCTAGTCTCAAGGAGGTCTGAGCATTAGTGCAATAGGCTAATCTGGTTAGTGACCACTTAACGCTCCTCACCCAGACCCTTTAATCTGATTGAGATTGAGAACATTATGCAAAGTAAAGAACCTGAAAAAACCCCGACTCCAGCCTCAACTCCTAGCCCAGCTCCGGTATCAGCTCCTGTTCCCACTCCTAAAGCTGAGTTAGTCGAATCTCCTACCTCCTCTCCCGTTATGGCTTCTTCCTCCGGACAACAAACCGTCGATCAAGTACTGACTATTCTCTCTCGGTTAACGGACTATATCGGTGAGTTCTTTGTTACTTATCAAAAACCCTTAATCAACGTAGCTCTGGTGATAACGGCTTTGATCTCTGTTTACCTCACCTTAGCGATATTAGATGCGGTTAATCATATTCCCCTTCTGGGCTTTGCTCTTGCTCCCCTCTTTGAACTGGTGGGAATTGTTTATACCGCTTGGTTTGTTTGGCGCTATCTGCTCAAAGCTTCGACTCGCCAAGAACTCTACAAGGATATTTCTGGTTTAACCTCTCAGGTAACGGGGGGGCAAAAAGCCGATTCGTAAATCCGGGTTTGGATTGGATATGTCGCGATCGGGTGGTTGATGCCACCCGATATTTTTTTGGCGATCGCCAGCAACCGGTTTTCTATTCTCCGCAGCACCAACCTTACAGCTTGCCTGCTATAGCAGAGAAAGCGTCAGTTAGGACAGGGTTTAATACTGAAACCTATTCCCTATTCCCCATTCCCTATTCCCTAGCGCACAGCGCTATATATGATAGGCTAAATCCAGATAAATCTGGCCTAACTGTTTGATGGATAGTCAAAAATTTTCTCTCTCTGCGCCAATACCTCCCCAAAAAAGCTTAACTCGACGTTTAGGAACTCTGGCGCGACTTCCTCAGCAACGATGGCAGATTTTTGAGCCAGATCCAGAAATTGAATCCTTTGCCCAACAGGTGAATTTATCGCCGTTAATTGCCCAAGTCTTACACAATCGAGGGATTCAAACGCTCCCAGATGCCCAAGGATATCTGAATCCGGATCGGCTTCAATTGCCCCATCCCTTGGCGGAATTCCCAGATTTAGAAAACAGTGTGACTTTACTGAAAGGGGCGATCGCCCAAGGACAAAAAATTGCTATCTGTGGAGATTATGATGCCGATGGCATGACCAGTACCGCCCTATTATTACGCAGCTTAAAATATATGGGCGCTCAGGTCGATTATGCCATTCCCAGTCGCATGAGTGAGGGTTATGGAATTAATCGCCGGATTGTGGAAGACTTTCATCAAGAAGGAGTCAAGATTATCCTTACGGTAGACAATGGAATTGCTGCTTATGACCCCATTGTCAGGGCTGTAGAATTAGGCTTAACTGTGATTATTACCGATCACCATGAACTGCCGAGCCAATTACCGCCAGCCCGCGCTATTTTAAATCCGAAACTATTGCCAAATACTTCTCCTTACGCTTCAGTAGCCGGAGTTGGGGTAGCCTACATCTTAGCAATCACTTTAGCACAAGAGTTGGGACAAGCCAAAGCCCTTTATCCCCTCTGTTTAGAATTATTTACATTAGGCACGATCGCCGATCTCGCCCCCTTAACCGGGGTTAATCGTCGTTGGTTAAAGCGGGGACTTAGACGTTTACCCCATTCAGAACTGGCAGGAGTGCAAGCTTTAATTCAGGTTTCTGGAGTGAGCGATCGCCAGAAGTCCCTTAAACCAGAAGACATTGGGTTTCGTCTCGGGCCAAGGATTAATGCGATCGGTCGTTTATCCGATCCCCAAATTGTCATCGAACTATTAACCACAGATGAACCCGGACTTGCCTTAGAACAAGCGATGAAATGCGAGCAAATTAATCGCCGTCGCCAAGAGCTTTGCGAACAAATCACCCAAGAAGCCATTGATATCATTCAAACGGAAAAAATTCCACTCTATGATGACCGAGTATTGGTCTTAGTTCAACCCGGTTGGCATCATGGCGTAATTGGGATTGTCGCCTCTCGTTTAGTCGAGCGCTATGGTGTTCCCGTTTTTCTAGGAACCTATGAAGATGAGGATCGCATTCGGGGTTCGGCACGCGGAATTCCTGAATTTCATGTCTTTGAAGCGTTAGAATACTGTGACGCTCTGTTAGAGAAATATGGAGGACATAAAGCAGCGGGCGGATTTTCTTTACCGAGCCAAAATTTAGAACGGTTTAAAATTCAACTGAGCGATTTTTCCCATCAGTGTTTACAACCCCAATGGCTAAAACCCTTAATTCGGATTGACGGGTTAGCGAATTTTAGTCAATTGGATCTGGATTTATATGGGCAAATCGATCGCTTACATCCCTGTGGAATTGAAAATGATTTACCCATCTTCTGGACTCCAGATGTCCGCATTTTGGAGCAAAAAATTGTTGGCAAAGGACATATTAAGCTGACCTTGACCCAGGAAAAATCGAAACGGATTTTGAAGGCGATTGCCTGGCGTTGGCAAGATTATTTTCCTCTCCCCTCTCGATTGGATATCGCCTACAGCTTACGGGAAAATACGTGGAATGGAAATACAAGTCTAGAGCTAGAATTGGTAGGTACAAGACTACAAACCCATCCGGATTAAGGATATTTCTCGATCGCCAACCCCTGGAGGAAAAGGGCGATCGCGATCGGACTCCAGAGCCGATTGTAGCTTTTATAGACTCCATTTTTTGGTACAGTGAATCTACAGCCACAATCCTAGGGAGGGTGAGAACGGAGCGTGAACGATCGCACAGGGAATCAACAGTTAACCGATCGAGAGGATTGCAGTTCAAGGGGCGATCGCATCGCGGAAAGTTTACTTTCGGCATCTAGCTCCCCCTCCATTCTCGATCCGTCTGAAGCCTCTTGGGATGATTATGGTGAGCAGTTATTAGATTTAGCTGCCCGAAATGGTGCAGAAGCAGCAGAAGTCTTTTTATCCAAATCCCATTCAATTCCCATTCTCTTTGAAGCGAACCGCCTCAAAAGTGTCCTCACTCACCACAGTGAAGGGGTTGCTCTACGCTTATGGAAAAAAGGTAAACCGGGATTAGCTGTATCCCATGGTTCAATTGCACCAGAACAATTAGTTGAAAAGGCGATCGCCCTTTCCGAACTGCAAGAGCGATCGAAATATGTGGAGTTAACCTCTGGATGTAAACAGGTTTATCCCGATCTGGGGACTTGGGTAGAGAGCAAGCAACTCTTAGACTGGGGAGAAGACGCGATCGCCCGCTTGCGAGAAAACTACGGTGATATCCTGTGTAGTGCGGAACTCGATACTGAAGCGGAAAGCACCCGCCTGCTCAACTCTCAAGGTCTCGATTGTAGTTATACGGATACCACCCTCAGTGGTTATCTCACGGTGGAATGGGTACGTAGTGATGATTTTTGCAGCATTAGTGATGGACAGGTGCAACGGGATACCCTCAATTTAGAAGCCATAGTTTCTAGAATCCAAGACCACATCAAAGCCTGTGAACGCAATGTTGCCGCCCCACAGAGGCGCGTCCCCATTCTGTTTACAGCCAAAGCAGCAGATTTACTCTGGGAAACTCTTAGCGCTGCTCTGAATGGTAAGCAAGTCTTTGAAGGATCGTCCCCTTGGGTCGAAAAACTGGGAGAACAGGCGATTTCATCCCAGCTTACCCTCTCCCAAGACCCTCAGATGGGGCCCTATAGCTGTCCGTTTGATGATGAAGGAGAGCCAACCCAGCCCCTGATCTTTGTTGAAAATGGGGTGGTGAAACATTTCTTGTGCGATCGCACCACAGGTCGCCAGTTGCGAACCGGAACCACTGGCAATGGGTTTCGACCGAGCTTAGGCAGTTATCCCACCCCCTCTCTGTATAATCTGATTGTTTCCTCTGGTGAAAAACAGACTCTACAAGACTTAATTGCTTCCCTACCAGATGCTCTAATTGTGGATCAAATTTTAGGCACAGGAGGAGGAATTTCCGGAGACTTTTCGATTAATGTAGATTTGGGTTATCGAGTTCGGAATGGAGAAATTGTAGGTCGAGTGAAGGACACCATGGTAGCGGGAAATATCTATCACTGTCTGCGAAATGTAATAGAGTTGGGCGGCGATCGCGAATGGAATGGCTCTTGTTATACCCCATCTATCATTGTTGAAGGCTTATCCATTACCAGCAAACTAGACAATCCTTAAATAGAATCAGGATTTCAGCATATCCGGAACTCATATTATAGAAGTCGTGGTGTCGGCAGAGCAGTCAGCATCTCAGCATTACTTATGACATCAATTCAGTTCCTTGCAAACTTTTATGGAGACTTTTGTAAAAATTTGATGAAGAGATCGAGTGAATTTAATGAAGATTCCATGAAGATAGGTTCTTAATCTTAATATTTCCCACGAGAGCAACATAAATGTTGATTGTACAAAGAAACGGAACATCTAAGGAGTCTTAGAGACCGTTTATAAAACAAAAATTAAGAAGATTGGGCCAGACGCGCTAATCTTCTGAGCATCAAGCGGCACATAGCTGTATAGATCATCGCCTCACTTATTTCTGGTAATTGCTCCTGGTCTACAATTAAACGTCGATTTTGCACCAGCCAAGCAAATGTTCGTTCTACAACCCAACGCCGTGGCAACACTTCAAACTGCTTCTTTTTCTTCTCGATCACTTCTACTCTAGCTTGACTGACCAGAGCGATCATTTGGGCAAATTTTTTCCCTGAATATCCTTGATCGACCCAAATTACTTGAAGCTTAGAGATTTTCTCTTGTCCTTCACTGACTAAAACCACTCCTCCTTTTCTTTCTGAGAAATTCGCTTCAGTCACTAAAACTTCAATTAATAATCCTTAAGAATCTACGAGAATGTGACGTTTGCGACCTTTGATTTTCTTTCCCTCATCAAATCCGTATACTTCACCCTTTTTTGAGTTGTTTTCACCGACTGTGAATCAATCGAGCCTGCTCTTAGCTCGGCATTTCTTTCGGAATCTACTCTTACTTTCTCTCTCAAAACTTTATTAATTTTTTCCCAAACCCCTTTTCTCTGCCATTTACGAAAGTAACTTGATACTGTCTGCCAAGGAGGTAAATCGTTAGGGATTGCACGCCATTGGCATCCTTCATGGAGCAGATAAAATATGGCGTTTAGGATTTCTCGTAAATTCACATTCGGTTTAGGACCGCGACGCTTGGGTTTAGGTAATAAGGCAGAAGTGTTGAATGTTAGCTTAATGCCGAAAAAAAGAGGATAAAATATGGTATTCTATCCTCAAATATTCAAATAATATTCTCGCCTATGCTAGCTTCCTTTACCAATCTTGTCCAACCCATTCTCAAGTCATTGTCTGCTCATGACTACCCGGTTCTCAACTCTCGCCTCTTCTTTGAAATCTGGTTTAACTTCATACTCGATCAGAGTTTGACCCGTATGAGAGACTTGTTCTACCGATTGAATCATACGGGAATCAAGGTGGACATATCCACCTTTTCTAAAGCCTGTAAATCGAGAGAAGACCACAAATTCTATCGAATCTATAATCAATTACTTAATCAGTTAAAAAAGAAAAATAAAGTCGAAGC
>NZ_JAGHZH010000036.1:0-63624 GCF_017746885.1 Roseofilum sp. SBFL
CATTGAGGTGATGGAAGACCTCTTAGTTGAGCGGTGTTTGACCTTGGCTAATTCTATGCACGAGCCAGTTCGTCATCTGACTCAATTTCATTGGTGGCCAGTGTGACTTTCTCTTTCCCATACTATCCGGATTTGGGATCAATAGTGCTATGAGTCGCTGACCAGAAATTGTCCATCCTCAACGACCATCTTATCCCAGTGATTTAAGTGATGCCTTCCTGGGAAGTACTCAAGCCTTTACGCCCTAGTCCTAAAGGCTTTGGACATCCAAGGATCAAGATTCTAAAGCTGCCGGTTCTAAGACATGCTGAAAATGAACTACATCTTCTCTGGGGTCAGCATAGGTGACTTTAAGCTCGATATAATCGCCAGGAGCTACCGGGTTGGTAAAGCGAATGGCCATCTCTAAACCCAGCTCTTCTAATAAAACCAGGGCTAAATTGTCATTTTCCCGTAACCAGCGCAGGACTAAACCTTGCCAAACTTGATCGAGATGGCGACGCAGAAATTCTAATCCCCAATACCGGTTAGTTTGCCGTTCTACCCAGTTGGCTTCTTGGGTGCTGGGAGCAATGGCAGCCATAAGTTCTTGAAGTTTGGCTTCGGAGAAGGGTAGGGGGTCGCCACGCAGATGGGCCTTGAGTTGGAAATGAGTCAGTAAGTCCATGTAGCGCCGGATGGGGGAGGTTACTTGAGTGTAAAAGTCGAGTCCGAGACTGGCGTGACGGGCGGGGGTAATGCTCATTTCACTGCGGGGCATACAACGACGTAGGGCGCAGGAGCGGACAGGCCCTGCGGGGAGTTGCATGAGTTCTTCGGCTGGGGGAAGTTCAGGTTGGGGTTGGGAACGGAAGGGAAAGGGGAGTTGATGGGTAGAACCATAACGTCCGGTGACTTCTCCGGCGAGGATCATCATTTCGGCGACAAGTTGCCGAGAGATGGCATCTTCGAGCAGGGTGATGGTTACTTCGTCGTCTTTGACTTTGATGGAGGCTTCGGGTATGGAGATGTTGATTGCGCCTTGGGCTGTGCGCCAGGTTTGCCGCAGTTTGGCGAGGGTGGCAAGGGTGGCGATTTCTGGTTCGGCAGGAACGCCCAGATGGAGCATTTCTTCTACATCGTCGTAGGTGAGGCGATAGGTGGGTTTGATGAGGGTGGCGTGGATGGTGTAGTCGGCGATCGCCCCTTCTTGATCTAAAATTACACCAAAACTGAGGGCACAGCATTCTTTCCCTTGAATTAAACTCATGGGGCCGGTGGCCAATTCTGAGGGAAACATGGAAATCATGCCGGTGGGGGTATAAATGGTAGTCCCTCGCCGTCTAGCATCTAGGTCTAGTTCATCTCCAAGGGTTAACCATCTTGTGGGATCGGCAATGTGAATCCAGACCCGAATTTGAGCATCGTCTAGGTATTCAATGCTCAAACCATCGTCAATTTCTTTGGTACTTTCATCGTCAATGGTATAGACCTTAAGATGGGTGAGGTCTAGGCGGTTGGAGTCCGGGTCATCCGGAGGATTTTGAAGACAACCTTGGGCCACTTCGAGTACCTTTGTTGAGAATTGAGTTGGAATTTGACTCCGCCGCAGAAATAGGTTTTCGTGGGGACTCCATATCCCCAAAGCAACTAAGAGATCGAAGCAGGCTTGGGGGGTATCGGGACGATTGAGGGCTGTTAGGGTTTCGCCAACGATCGCCGACGGTTTGAACCCTTCTGTGCTATTACCATGGATAGCGTATTTCTCGATCGCCTCTAGACGGGAGCGATCGCTATTTGTCCACTCTAGCACTTCTCCCGCTAGGGCCCGATTGAGGCGATCGAGAAAATCAATGGCTTCCTGTTGCCGTTGTTGTTGAACTTCTTTTTGGTGCTGAATTTCCGCGACTAAACTACTCGGGCGGGGTTCATAGCGATCGCCCTTTTGCTTAAAGTACAGCTTATCTTCAACCAATAAGCAATGGGCAGCATAACACAAGGGAGGACTTTGATCGCTATAGAGCAACTGAGCTAGTTCTTCGGGGGTTACCGCTTCCCCCGCTTCTACCAACAGTTCCCAGGCTACTTCTAAGTTGGATGGGTCAAGATAGGGATCTACTTCTTTGAGGAATCGGGGAATATCTGAGGGGGTATAAGCTTCTCCCGCCACTTCATAGGTAATTTGTTGGCGCTTAATCGTATGACTATGAGCGCCTTCGTCAATCACTACCCAATTTTTCTTTCCTTCTGGGCGATCGGCGACTGCTAGTCGCCGTTCCCCATTGAGCCTAAATTCGATTAGCCTTCCCTTCTCCACAGCACTATCCTAGGGATTGATTCACAACATCACAGCCTTAATTTACCAGTCTTTGGCAGAGTTAACTTTCCTAGTTCAGAATTCTTCTCTGTCCGACTTTTCTCCATAGGATGTGCTGATTTTATCCATCCTGACTCCGCTGCTTAACCTTCTTGGTTGACAAAGGGTAATAGGGCAATCAGCCGCGCCCGTTTAATGGCTGCTGTTAGGGCACGTTGTTGCTTACAGGTTAATCCTGTGATTCTGCGAGGTAAAATTTTACCTCTTTCGGTGATATATTTACGGAGCAAATCCACATCTTTGTAATCAATTTTTTCTTTGGGTTGAATGGGGGAAACCCGTTTTCTGTAGTAATTTGACATAGGTTTGATCTCGGTTGATATTCTGGGGACAATGGGCTTAATTCCAGCAACTCAAAATAAGCAACTGGAGGTTATTTAATTTCCTTGTGGGTTGTATGGGCGTTACAGTGGGGGCAGAACTTTTTCAGCTCTAATCGGCCCGTCGTGTTACGACGATTCTTCTTGGTTGTATACCGAGAGACACCTGGCGATCGCTTCGCCAAGTTACTGCGACACTCTGTACATTCTAGGGTCACAGTAATGCGGACACCTTTATTCTTAGCCATAGCTTTACGGGCGCTAAAAGTTTTTAGAGTTAATTAAACACAATTTCCTATTATCTCATACGTCTTTGTAATTGTGCAACTATTTGTTTGAGTTTCAAATCTAAGGAATAACCACGACGGGTTTGAATCATCAAAGTCCCTGCTACTTGGTCATGAAAGGCTTGTCGCCAATTGGTTTCGGCAAAGGCCCAGCCACAATCGACCCCTAGGGGTAAGATTAACAGCAGTGACCAGGCATTGGCTGGATTGAGAGAATTAAATCCGATCAAGGCCAACATTGAGGCGAGTCCGAGAACGGCTTCCCGTTTTAATAAGTCAGAAAATAGGGGAGTCCGTCCCGTTTGGTCTACCACTCGCAGATCAAAGGCATAGCGTCCCAGACTTTGCCCCTTATTTTTGAGGACAATAAAAATTCGAGCCGTAAACCAAGCTAAGAGAAAGGCTAGTAAAAACAAACTCCTACCGGCGATCGCACAAAAGAGCCAAATCGTAGCCAAATCTATAGCAAACGCTGCTGTCCGTCGTGACAGAGGCGCTCTGGGAAAATAGCGATCGGGGGGGGGACTGAACATGAACAGAAGGGAATAGGGAATAGGCAATCGATTAATTCTTTTGATGGTGTGATAAGGCCTGTTCTAGGGTCGTGATTTTTTCTTCCAAATACTTATGCTGCGATCGCCGAATCAAATGCCCCTTCAACCGTACCATGACTTCTCTGATATTGAACGGTTTGGTAATATAATCAACCGCTCCCAGTTCAAAGGCTTTAATTTTATCCGCCACCCGAGCGATCGCCGTAATGAAAATCACCGGAATTTCCTCAGTTTGAGGATTTTCCTGGAGTTTTTGATACACTTCATAGCCATTCAGACCTGGCATCATCACATCTAGAAGGATCAGATCGGGACGGATTTGTGCAGCGATTTCCAAAGCTTCAAGACCATTGACTGCTGCTTCCACTTGATAGCCATCATCAAGCAAAATTTCAAGCAACAAGCGCATGTTAGTGGCATTATCTTCAACCACCAGGATGGTAAATTGGGATGGTTCAAACTGAATGTGCTGCATAGAACTCTTAACCAAAAATGGGATGACTCTATGGCATCTACTGCCCTATTCTTAAGGTCTACCGAAGAACAAGGCGATCGCATAAAACCCCTTTGAAAATCCTATCCGGTATTCTGGCTTGTTCCGACTAAACAAGCGCCTTCCCAAGTAATCCCCGTCAGATTTGCACCCTCTAACTCGGCACAGAGTAAATGGGCTTCTTTTAAGTTAGCACCAATCAAATTCGCACCACGTAAGTCAGCTTCTTCTAAATTCGCTTGAGTTAAGCTTGCTCCTTGGAGATCGGCATAACTTAAATCAACCCCTTTAAGATTAGCATTATTCAAATTTGCACCTCGCAAGTCAGCGCCTCGCAAATCTGCACCTTGTAGCTTAACCCCGATGAGGTTAGCGCCACTGAGAAATGCCCCCGCTAAGGACGCTTGGGTTAATGTAGCACTCATCAAGTTAGCCCCTCTAAGGTTACTCCCTCGCAAGTCAGCTTGGGTTAAATCTGCTTGCATTAAGTTTGATCCGAGTAAATTACCCCGCAGATCAGCCCCAATCAGTTGAGCTGCCATCAGATTTGCACCGTCGAGTCGGGTTCCTTTGAGATTAGCAGAGGAAAGAATCGTTCCCACTAAGTTAGCTCCCGCTAAATCAGCATTCGGAAGTTGGACTTCAGTCAGGTCTTCATCTTCTAAGTTTACCCCTGGAAGGTGTTTGAGATGGCCAGCACGAAGGGCAACAAGATCTAAATCCATAGTATTTATTAGATTCATCAGTAGGTTGAGTTTAGGGAAGTAAGGGGGGTGGGATTTTCATCAAGTAACCAGATGCCTGAAGCAATTTTAGGGGGCAAGTTCGAGAGTTGCAAGCCCTGTTGCATTCCTCGCACTAATAAGGTCAACGTTTCAACTAATTTGGGGTCAAATTGGGTTCCAGCCAGGTCTTGGCAATATTCTAGGGCTGCGATCGCCTCTTGGGAATTCTGACTCTGGAGCTGCTGTTCAAAGGTCGCAATCAGACTGAGAATCCGAGATTCAATCGGAATCTGATCGTAGGCGAGACCTTCCGGTTTGCCAGAACCATCCCAATGTTCGTTTTGATGACTAATAATATGGGCGATCGCCTGAAGTTGGGGCATCATCCGCAAAATCGAAGATTTGGGCAAGTCTGAGAGCTGTTCCTGAAGTTCTTGTTGCCGTTTGCTTTGGTAGGGATCGAGGGCTTCGGGGAGACCTTGTAAGCAGGGCAGTCGATGGAGCAGAGCCGCTAACCGTAAGCGTTTCACTTGCCACACCGGTAAATCTAGCAATTGTCCCATTACATCTGAGAGCGCTGCCACTTCTGTCGCTACATGGGGGTTGCTCAGATCGGCTTGGTCAATGACTTGAGCCATCCGTAACAAGGCTTGAATTTTATTGGAGCGCAAGTTATCCGTCAGGTCTTGAAACTGATAGAGAGGGGAATCACTATTGTAAGGGTTAAGTTGATTTTGGCAGTTTTGCAGATAGTCTACAACAGAAGAAACGACAGCATTGAGCAGATCGGCTTCTGGAGGTTTAGGGGTGATATTTTTCAGGCGATCGCCGAGCTGTTGAGCTAATTTTGGATCGTAGGCTTGCAGATGTTCGGCCACTAACGTAACAGTTTCCTTAACTAACGTCGGTTCAAATGTCCAAAACCCATAAAATTTCCGTTCGCAATCGTTTTTTGGCCATCCTTTTACCCCATAATCAACCGCAGATAATTCTTGACATAAGACCATCGCCGTATAATTGTTGGACAGAATAATCAGATGCCATTCCTGACAAACTGGATCGTGGCTCTCTAGACCCACTAATTGAACATTGGGGAATTGACTGGTCGGATGTTGAGTAAATCCTGCCTCTTCAGTGGCTAAAATCACCACTTCGGAAGCTCGCTGGGCTAATTCTCGATAGCGTTCTGCTTCTTGCTCATACCATTTCCCCTGTTGGAATGCTGCAATCAGCAGGGGCTGATCCTCACATTGGAGAATAAAATCTTCTAAGGCATGACACAGGGCAACCAAAGTATTTTTATAATAGACCCCAAAGTTCAGGGGTTGGGTGTTTTTGTGGGCTGTATGCAGTTTTTGCAGGATTGAGCCAGTTAACATTATTTTATCTTATCAGTTGCTTATGAAATATTAATCTTCAATTCTTGCATTACATTTTGACATAACTTACCAGGGTAGAGCCACACTTTTCAGAAAATCAAAAAAGACGCTTATCATACAACTCCTGCACTTAGGATGCCTATCATGGACGAATTAAAGCTTCTGTTGAGAGCGATCGCTCATTGTGTCCCCACCTATGGTATAATAGTTAGTGACCTGGGCTTTAAGACTTGGAAGAGATGATTTCTGCAACGAATGAGAACGAAACCAATCACCATGAGCGATCCATAGCTGTTGTGGGGATAAGCTGTCGCTTCCCTGGCGCAAAAAGCTACAGTGAATACTGGAATAATTTACTCCAAGGAGTCAATAGTATCACTACCACATCCCAGAGATGGGATATTGACAAATTTTACTCTTCCATTCCAGAGACTGCCAACAAAACGATTAGTAAATGGTCCGGATTAATCGAAGGCATTGATAAATTTGATGCCGGATTTTTCGGGATTTCGCCAAGGGAAGCCAGTCGAATAGACCCTCAACAGAGGATTCTCCTAGAATTGAGTTGGTCTTGTTTAGAAGATGCAGGTTATTCACCGTTAGAACTCTCCGGAAACCAGATAGGAGTATTTATCGGTGTTTGCAACTCTGACTATAATCAAATACAACATCAAAATGGCAATATTCAGGGACATACCGCCACAGGAACGTACACCTGCATGATTGCTAACAGAATCTCTTATTTCTTTAACTTTCATGGTCCTAGTGTGCCCGTAGATACCGCTTGTTCGAGTTCTCTAGTTGCTCTGCACCAAGCCATCAATTCCATTCAAGCACAAGAATGCCAAATGGCACTTGTAGGTGGAATCAATATATTATGCACTCCCACCAGCTATATATCATTCAGTCAGCTCGGCATGTTATCTCCAACAGGGCAATGCAAAACATTTGATAGCCAAGCCGATGGCTATGTTAGAGGAGAAGGAGCCGGAATAATCCTATTAAAACCTCTAGAACAAGCCCGATTAGACCGAGATCAAATTTATGGTGTTATCAAAGGAAGTGCCGTCAATCATGGGGGCAAAGCAAGAACATTAACCGCTCCTAATATTTATGCTCAAACTCAAGTTCTACGAGCTGCCTATACCCAAGCCAATATCGCGCCTAACACCGTTTCTTACATAGAAACCCATGGTACAGGAACACCCTTGGGAGATCCCATAGAAATCAATAGTCTCAAACGGAGTTTCAAACAACTCCATCAACACTATGGAATCCCAGCACCACAAAATCCCTACTGTGGTCTAGGAGCAGTAAAAACGAATATTGGGCATACAGAAGCCGCCGCCGGAATAGCTGGATTAATCAAAGTTTTATTATCGATAAAAAACAAAAAAATACCTAAAATCATTAACTTCCAGAAACTCAATACTCGAATAGACTTAAAGCACACACCATTTTATCTAGTCAGAGAAACTCAAGAATGGAAACCACTAATTACAGAAAATGGAGAAATAGTTCCTAGGCGAGCCGGAGTAAGTTCCTTTGGTTTTGGAGGAGTCAACGCTCATATCGTTTTGGAAGAACCGCCCGAACAAGACAAACTACAAACAGAACTAGCTCCTTCATTCAATATATTAACGCTTAGTGCTAAAACCAAACCCGCGCTGCAAGACTTAGCCCAGAATTATATCCCTTATTTACAATCTCAGAATGAATCTGAAATAGCAGACATTTGCTATACCAGTACCCTAGGACGGGCGCATTTTGAAGAAAGACTAGCAATCGTGGCTGAGTCGAAGCAAGAGTTAGAGGAAAAACTCTTAGAATTTGTCAACCAACCTTACACCTACGGGGTCATTCGAGGAACAGCACCGTCCGCCCACTCTCAAGATGTGGCTTTTCTATTTACCGGTCAAGGGTCTCAATCTATCAATATGGGACGACAATTATATGAAAGACACCCAACTTTTCGCCAGGTTTTAGACGAATGTGACACAATTCTAAAATCCTATTTAGAAGTCCCTCTATTAAAAGTTTTATATCCTGATGAATCTCAGCCCCTTGAGACCTCTCTCATTCACCAAACTGCTTATACCCAACCCGCTCTCTTTGCTGTAGAGTATGCCTTAGCTAAACTATGGGAATCTTGGGGAATACAACCCAGTATTGTGATGGGTCATAGTGTCGGAGAATATGTCGCTGCTTGTATTTCTGGAGTCTTCACTTTAGAAGAGGGTTTGAAACTAATCGCCATGCGGGGACAATTAATGCAACGCTTGCCTCCCGGCGGCCAAATGGTCTCTGTATTAGCATCGGAAACTCAAGTCAAAGCAGTCATAAAGAACTATTCTACACAAGTTAGTATCGCCGCTTTTAATGGGCAACGAAGTATTGTCATTTCAGGGGAAATAGAAGCTTTAGCCGTTATTTGTAGTCAATTAGAAAGTCTGGGAATTAAAACTAAAACGCTACAAGTCTCCCATGCCTTTCATTCCCCATTAATGGAACCCATGATAGCGGAATTTGAAGCGATAGCTCAAGGAGTAACTTATCGTCAGCCCAAAATCCCGTTAGTTTCTAATGTGACAGGTAGAAAAGTTGGAGAAGAAGTCAGCACTGCTCAATATTGGGTGAATCATATCAAAGAACCGGTTAGATTTGCACAAAGCATGGTGACCTTATGTGAGCAAGGATATGAAAATTTCTTGGAAATTGGGCCAAAACCTGTATTGTTGGGCATGGGAAGAGAGTGTTTACCTGAGGAAGGCGGCCTATGCTTGCCTTCCTTACGTCCAGGAATACCAGAATGGCAACAAATGCTCTCTAGTTTAGGGGAATTATATGTAAAAGGGGCGAAGGTAAATTGGTTAGGATTTCATGAAAGTTTTGGTTTCTCTGGACAGAAAGTTTCTTTGCCGACTTATCCATTTCAAGGAGAAAAGTATTGGATAGAAGATTCTGAGCTTAACGATGCTTCTCTGGTAACTACAGATCAAGGAAATTCAATTGTCAACTTATTGAATCAAGGCGATATATCGCATTTAACTGAACGATTGAGAACGGTTGAAGATTTTAGTCCTCATGAAGTTGATTTACTTCCCAAATTACTGAAGTGTTTGGTCAAGCAACATCGACAAGAGTTAGGAAAAGCAGGCATTCATGATTATTTTTATTCTATAGATTGGCGAGAAAAAGTAGGTTTTGGTCAGACCCGGTTAATCCAACCGGTAGATATGGAACGTCAATCCATTTTGGGTGAGTTAGAACTCAAGCAAGAAAAGCCAGGAAATATTCTGACTTTATTAGAGAAAATTGGTATAGAGTATATTATGCAAGCCCTAGATGAAATGGGCTGGTCTTATCAGCCTACAGAGCTGTTTTCACTAGAGAGAATTACCCAAAAATTAGGGATCGTCAATAGCCAAAAACAACTGTTTAATCGGATTTTACAAGTTCTTGTTCAAGAAGGAATGCTTAAAAAACGATCGCAACAGTGGGAAGTTGTACAAGAGCTAACCCCCGTAAATCCAAGTCAAATTTATCAGTCGAGATTACAGAAATATCCGGATATCGTTGCCGAATTAACGCTTCTTCACCGTTGTGCGTCTCAGTTGAGTGCCGTATTACGAGGAGCGATAGACCCGGTACAGCTAGTCTTTCCAGAAGGGGATTTGACCGCAGCAACACACCTCTATCAAGAGTCTCCCACTGCTCAGGCGATGAATACCATCGTCCAACGCGCAGTCAGCCAAGTGATAGAAAAGTTACCTCCAAGGCAAGGGGTCAGAATCTTAGAAATCGGCGCAGGAACAGGAGGAACAACCGCTTACCTTCTCCCCCACCTTCAACCGAGTCGAACCCAATATATTTTTACCGATCTAGGAAACTTATTTCTCCGGAAAGCACAAGAAAAATTTCAGGACTATTCCTTTGTTTCGTACCAAACGTTAGATATTGAAAGCGATCTCGAACAACAGAATGTTGATTTACATCAATATGATATCGCGATCGCGGCTAATGTCCTTCATGCGACTGAAAACCTCAAACAGACCTTAAACAACGTACATCAGTTACTCGCTCCAGGAGGACTCATTGTCTTATTAGAAGTTGCAACCCAGAACCTATGGCTAGATTTAGTTTTTGGACTGTTAGAAGGATGGTGGAGATTTCAAGATCATGAATTGCGTCCTGATTATCCATTGCTCAATCGGCTGCAATGGCAGCAACTGTTGAAGGAAACGGGATTTAGCGAGCCGGTCATACTCCCTGAACAATCGGGGCAATTAGACCTCTCTTCTGACCAAGTCGTGATGATTGCACAAGCAGAAGAAACCGCTAGACTCGAAGACCGAGCAGTCTCTCAACATTGGTTGATTTTGGCAGATCCAGAGGGAATTGCCCAGCACCTAGCGACCCATTTACGTTCAGTCGGACACTCTTGCACGTTGGTATTTCCTGGAGAAAACTATCAAAAGATTGGAGCAGCAGAATTTATCCTTAATCCTCACCACCCTTTAGAGTTTGGACAAATGATGACTGAAATTGTCCAACAGTCAAGTTTATATGGAGTGGTGCAATGCTGGACTCTGGAAAGGGGAGATATCCTTCAGAGAGAACCGTTAAACGAATGGTTGAAATCAGGATGTGGCGCGACCTTATTCTTAGTGCAAGAATTAGTCAAACTTGAGAATAGCCAACCGCCAAAATTATGGGTCGTAACCCAAGGCGTGCAACCCCTTCCTGAACCCGAACCCCTATTATCTGGACTCGCCCAATCTCCAGTATGGGGGATGGCCAAAGTAATTGACTTAGAACACCCAGAATTGAACTGTGTTCGAGTCGATCTTGACCCAACAGAATCGGTGGAGACTCAGGCATTAAACTTATTGGATGAACTCCATTCAAGGGAGGGTGAAAATCAAGTGGCTTTTCGAGGACAACGCCGTTATGTTTCTCGGTTAGTCTCGAACGATCTGGCTACACCATCGATTCATCCCAGCTTCGGTAAAGAGGTGACTTATCTGATTGCAGGAGGCTTAGGGGGATTAGGTTTGCTGGTAGCAGGTTGGATGATTGAGCAAGGCGCTCAACATTTAGTATTGCTCAGTCGCCGTTCTCCTGATGCGTTAACCGAAGAAAAATTAGCTCAACTGAGGAAATCGGGGGGTTCCGTGACGGTGGAAAGGGCTGATGTATCCGATTTAGACGCAATGACTCAGGTGTGCGATCGCATTAATCGCTCCCCATACCCCCTAGCAGGAGTGATTCATGCGGCGGGGATGCTCTCGGATGCCGTCTTGCAAAATCAAACTTGGTCAAGTTTTGAACCCGTTATGAAAGCCAAAATAGAAGGGGCTTGGAATTTGCACCAGCTTACTAAGAACCAACCTTTAGATTTCTTCATTCTGTTCTCGTCTGTTGCTTCTCTGTTTGGTTCTTCTGGACAGAGTAACCATGCTGCTGCTAATGCTTTTCTCGATCATTTAGCTCATTATCGACGCAGTATGGGACTACCGGCATTAAGTATTCATTGGGGAACCGTATCCAAAGTCGGAGAAGCAGCAGAACGGGGTGCAGATATTCGTTTACAACAACAGGGGTTAAATGCTATTTCCCCTGACGAAGTTTTAGAGGCTTTAGCGATTCTCTTGACTGGAGAGTTAACGGAAGTGGGCGTTGTCAATGTGGATTGGTCTATCTGGGAAGATCGGATTGCCCATTCTCCCTTCTTGGAAGATTGGCAACAGAAAGCCACAGCGACTGAGGTGACCCCAACTGTTGAATCAAATATTGCACAACAGTTAAGCAATGCTACGCCCAAAGAGCGGCGATCGCTGCTCATCTCTCATCTGCGGAATCAGATGGGCCCAATACTAGGTCTTAAGAACGTTAGCGAAATTGGATTAGAAGATAAGTTTTTTGAACTGGGAATGGATTCTTTGACTTCCGTTGAATTACGCAATAAACTACAAAGAAACTTGGAAATCACTCTGCCCTCGACCCTGGCATTTGACTATCCGACAATCGACAAGTTAGTTGAATACCTGCTTCAACAATTATCTGGCTCACCCATAGCCAATAGCCCATCTTCTATTCCCGAACAACAGGAGGATACCCTAGAGGAAGATCTTGAAGAAAGATATGCTCTAATACAAGACCTGTCAGAAGAAGAAGTTGAAGAATTGATTAATCAAAAATTGAATGCACTACTAGACGATTAGGGGGGTACATCATGGACAAAGCCAACAAGCTACGACAATTAACTCCTTTACAGCGATCGCTCTTAGCCATAGAAAAATTAGAATCTAAACTCAAGAAACTAGAAAACTCTCATCAAGAGCCAATTGCGATCGTCGGTCTAGGCTGTCGATTTCCAGGAGGAGTCAATAGCCCAGAATCCTTCTGGAACCTTTTATCTGAAGGAACCGATGCGATTACAGAAATTCCTCAAAATCGCTGGAATCTCGAAGACTACTATGACCCTAACCCAGAAACTCCCGGCACAATCTACACACAATCTGGGGGTTTTGTCAACCCATTAAAAGAATTTGACGCAGAATTTTTCAACCTTTCAGCGAAAGAAGCAACCTCTCTCGATCCTCAGCAACGATTGCTTTTAGAAGTCACGTGGGAAGCCTTAGAACATGCCACCATTAATCCCCAACATTTAATGGGAACCAAAACAGGGGTTTTCATTGGCATTAGTACCCATGACTATCTGCAAAAGTTAGCTAGTCGCGACCTCAAAGAAATTGATGCCTATATGATTAGCGGGAATGCCAATAGTACCGCATCAGGAAGACTTTCCTATAGTTTAGGATTAGTCGGGCCAAACTTTGCTGTAGATACCGCCTGTTCATCCTCACTCGTTAGCCTACATTTAGCTTGTGCCAGCTTAAGAAATAGAGAAAGCCATGTCGCTCTAGCCGGCGGTGTAAATTTCCTGATTTCACCCTTAATTCATATCAACCATTCTAGAGCCAGAATGTTATCGGCTGATGGCAGATGCAAAACATTTGATGCTAAAGCCGATGGATTTGTGCGCAGTGAAGGCTGTGGAATAGTTGTCCTCAAACGTTTATCTGATGCCCAAGCTGACGGCGATCGGGTATTAGCAATTATTCGAGGAACAGCCATCAATCAAGATGGTCAGACCAGTGGATTAACCGTTCCCAACGGCATCTCACAGCAAGCGGTAATTGCTCAAGCTCTCAAGAATAGCCAACTAGACCCAAAAGAAGTCAGCTATATTGAAGCTCATGGTACAGGAACGGCTTTAGGCGACCCCATTGAAGTTGGGGCTTTAAGAGCGATTTTTAAAGACAGTCACTCCCCCCAAAATCCGGTCTTCATTGGCTCGGTAAAAACAAATATTGGTCATGCAGAAGCGGCTTCAGGAATTGCGGGTTTAATTAAAGTTGTTTTGCAGCTTCAACATAAAACAATTGCTCCTCACTTACATTTTCAAAACCCAAATCCTTATATTGAGTGGTCAGAAACACCGGTACAAGTGCCGACTCAAGTCATGCCATGGACGACTGAAAATCAATCCAGAATTGCTGGAGTTAGCTCCTTTGGTTTTAGTGGTAGTAATGCCCATGTAATTGTGGAAGAAGCCTCCCATATCAAGGTGAAGTCTCCCCGGCAAGAGTCGGAGCGATCGTATCATTTACTGACTCTTTCTGCGAAAACAAAACCCGCATTATCTGACTTAGTGAATCGATATAGAAACCATATCCAAGATTATCCTGATTTAGAACTGAATGATATTTGTTATAGTGCTAATACAGGACGTGCCCATTTCAAATATCGGTTAGCAATCCTAGCTTCTAGCAAGCAAGAATTAATACAAAATCTCCAGGATGCTGAACAGGAGAAAGAAGATAGGAGCGTCGGGAAAATTCTCAGCAGTGGAGAAGCACCTAAACTAGCTTTTTTGTTTACTGGACAAGGCTCCCAGTACCTGAATATGGGAAGGCAGTTGTACGAAACTGAGCCAGTATTTCAGAAAGCGATACAAGAGTGCGATCGCATCCTGAAGACTGAGCTAGATTATTCCCTGATTGATGTGCTTTATCCTGATGAAGTAGACCCTAACGTTTCAGATCTCCTTCATCAAACTCAGTATACGCAACCCGTCTTATTTTCCTTAGAATATGCTTTGGTTCAACTGTGGAAATCTTGGGGAGTTGAACCCGATAGTGTAATGGGTCATAGTGTCGGTGAATATGTGGCGGCTTGTGTGGCAGGAGTCTTTAATTTAGCAGAAGGACTCAAACTGATTGCCGCACGGGGACGGTTGATGCAGAAGTTGCCAGAAGGAGGAGGAATGCTGGCAGTCAGAGCCGCAGAATATCGGGTGAGAGATTGGATTAGAGCCTATGGAAATCAAGTCAGTATTGCGGCTATTAATGGACAGAGTAATGTGGTGATTTCAGGAGAATTGCTTAGTCTCGAAAAAATCGCCCAAGCTTTAGCAAAAGAAAATATTAAAACCAAATTTTTACAAGTCTCCCATGGGTTTCATTCTCCGTTAATGGAACCCATTTTAGAAGAATTTGCCAGCATTGCTCGTCAAGTCAACTATCGTCAACCCAGTATTCCCATTATTTCTAATGTAACCGGGACAAAAGTCGATCGGGATATCGCCACTGCGACTTATTGGGTGAATCATATTCAAGAGTCGGTACGTTTTGCCCAAAGTATGGAGACGTTAGGTACGACGGGTTATGGAGTATTTGTGGAAATTGGCCCGCAACCGATCTTACTGGGAATGGGGAGTCAATGTTTACCTGAAAATAAAGGAATTTGGCTGCCCTCTTTGCGTCCTGGGATAGAAGACTCTATACAGATTTTATCGAGTCTGGGGCAACTCTATAGTCAAGGAGTGGATATCGATTGGTTGCATTTTTGGCAAGACTATAAGCGAAAAAAAGTTGATTTACCGACCTATCCTTTCCAAGGAAAAACCTATTGGATTGAATCCGATCGGCAGGATAAAACAATCCAGAAAGATCGGGGTCTGGATTTGGGAAAATATTTTTATCATCTGCAATGGCAACTGCTTGATCCGGTTGAGGAATCGGTCGAATGTCCTCCAGGGAATTGGTTGATTTTTGTTGACGATTGTCAAAGCTTGAGCGATTCATTAGGAACTCTGCTGCGAGAAAAAAATAAGAAGGTTAGTTGGGTTTATAAGGGAAGTGGTTATGAACAAATCGCAGAAAATGAATATAGAGTTAATCCGGAACATCCGCAAGATTTTGAAGACTTATTAGAAAATCTAAAATTAGCTGGGCGAGAGAACTTTGAAAACATCCTTTATTTGTGGAGCTTGGATACTCCGCCAACCGAGCAGTTGAACTTAGAGCGTTTAAAAGTCGCTCAGGATTTTGGCTGTGGTGGAATTTTACATTTAGTGCAAGCCTTGCTGAAAGGCACGAGTTTAGGAAAATTATGGATTGTTACCCGTGGAGCGCAATCTGTTTCACTAACTCCGGAAAGGGTGAATGTGGCGACATCGTCTTTGTGGGGATTGGGTACAGTGCTGTCGTTAGAACATCCTCAATTGTGGGGAGGATTAGTCGATTTAGATCGGGAAAAACAAGAGGATGAAGGGCAGAAATTATGGCGTTTAATTGATAATCTGGACAAGGAAGATCGTTTGGCAGTGCGAGGAGAACAGATCTATTGTTCTCGTTTACTTCAATTACCGGTGTCTGAGCCAAAACCGGTGGTTCTAGATCCAGATGGACTTTATTTAATTACAGGAGGAACGGGAGCGTTAGGATGGCATACGGCGCAATGGATGGTCAATCAAGGGGCAAAACATCTCCTGTTAGTCAGCCGTCACGAACCTTCCGGCCAGAAACAGGCTAAAATTCGGGCATTAGAAGAGGAGGGAGTTGAAGTACAGGTTGTTTTGGCAGATGTGCGCGATCTCCAACAACTCTCGCTTATCCGACAACATCAGAGTCGAGATCGCCCCCTCAAAGGTATCATTCATGCCGCTGGAGTTGTCGCCATTGAACCCATAGAAGAGATATCCCTGGGTCAATTGCAAGAGATGATGGCAGCTAAAGTACTCGGGGGCTGGAATTTGCACCAATTGAGTCAAGACCTAGACCTAGACTGTTTTGTTACCTTCTCTTCCATTGCAGCGGTATGGGGTTCAATCGGTCAAGCTCACTATAGTGCGGCCAATGCATTTTTAAATGGTTTAGTTCACTACCGTCAAGCTCAAGGATTACCCGGTTTATCCGTGAACTGGGGACCTTGGTCAGGAGGCGGAATGGCTGGAGAAAAAGAGTTACAGGAGTTAAGCAAACGAGGAGTCAATCCCTTATCTCCCCAACAGGCGATCGCCGCTTTAGAACAGATTTGGCACAGTGGACGTGCCCAGACTACCATCGCCAATGTAGACTGGACGATATTAGCCCCACTGTATCAAACGGGACGGCAACGACGGCTATTAGATGAGATCCCTGTTGATTTGCCTCAATCTTCAAGCCCAGAACAAACGTCAGAAATCCTACAACAGATTCAAGCGGCACCCAAACATCAACAAAAAGAGTTATTGCTCACCTGCGTTCAACAGGAAGTAGCCAAAGTCTTAGGATTATCTTCCAACCAACTGCCGAACCGAGAACAAGGCTTTTTTGAATTAGGGATGGATTCCCTAATGGCTGTTGACTTAGGGACAAATCTGACTCGTCTGTTGGGCGTTTCCTTACCCTCCACGCTCACGTTTGATTTTCCCAACATCGAGCAACTGAGTCACTATCTGGCGACAGAACAATTAACCGTCGATCCAGCGCCAACCCCCGCTCAGTTGGCTACTCCATCCTCCTCCCTCAAAGAGCCGATCGCCATTATTGGCATCGGTTGTCGATTTCCTGGAGGCGCAACAGACCTCGATCGATTCTGGCAAGTGCTGGCCACAGGAACGAATACGCGCCAAGAAATTCCGCCAGATCGTTGGGATTTTGAGTCCGTAGGCGATCGGATCGCCACTCCCTACGGCAACTTTCTCTCAGAAGTCGATCGCTTCGATCCCACGTTTTTCGGCATTGCTCCCAGGGAAGCCACTGCCCTCGATCCCCAACAGCGCTTGCTTCTAGAAGTCACTTGGGAGGCTCTCGAACGGGCCTGTGCCGTGCCTCAACGGTTAGCTCAACAGCCTGTTGGTGTATTTATTGGTAATGATGGACAAGATTATGCCGAATTAGTCCATCAACATTTAGCCCAAGAACCAGATAGTCCGATCGCTCTCCATGCTGGGGTAGGCAATACCTTTTCGGGCATGGCTGGTCGTCTGTCTTATACCCTGGGATTAACGGGGCCTGCCATAGCCATTGATACCGCTTGCTCTTCTTCCTTGGTCGCCCTTCACCAAGCGTGCAATAGTTTGCGCTTGGGAGAATGTGAGATGGCGATCGCCGGAGGCGTGAAGCTCCATCTGACCCCCACCTCCTATCTGCTCGCTTCCCAAGCTAATATGCTCTCGGCTGATGGTCTGTGCAAAACCTTCGATGCAACAGCAGATGGCTACAGTCGCGGGGAAGGCTGCGCGATCGCGATCTTGAAGCGATGGTCAGATGCCCAAAAAGACGGTAACCCAGTGCTGGCAGTCATCCGAGGCAGTGCAGTCAATCAAGACGGGCCCAGCAGCGGGTTCACCGTTCCCAATGGTCAAGCTCAACAGCGCTTAATTCGCCAAGCATTACGCCAAGCGGAGATTGACCCCCAAGAGATCGGTTACTTAGAAGCTCACGGAACCGGAACCTCCTTAGGCGATCCGATCGAACTCAATGCTGCGGCGGCGGTGTTAGGTGAAGGACGTTCCCAAGACTGTCCCTTATGGGTTGGCTCAGTGAAAACCAATATCGGCCACTTAGAAGCCGCCGCCGGAATATCGGGAGTCGTGAAGGTGGTGTTAGCGATGCAACATCAGACCCTTCCTCCCCATTTGAATTTTAATCAGCCCAACCCCAAAATCGATTGGGACAATTCGGCGATCGCCGTCCCCACCCAACTCACCCCTTGGACCGTTCCCGGAAAGCGCTATGCTGGCGTGAGTTCATTTGGATTTACCGGAGTCAATGCCCATGTCATTCTGGAAGAAGCCCCTGCCCCAGATCCCCAAGACTACTCCGTAAATCCCTCAGATCGTCCCTATCATCTCGTCACCCTATCGGCAAAAACCGAAACGGCACTTCAGGAATTAGTCACTCGAGTGCAGCGTCATCTCGAATCCCATCCCCACGTGAAGCTTGCAGACCTAGCTTACAGTCTGAACACCGGTCGTGCTCACCTCGAACATCGACTTGCTCCGATCGCCTTCAGTCTACAAGACCTACAAGAAAAACTGTATCGCTGGCAAACCGGACAACAAACCCCCGAGCTTTGGAGCGGAGATCTTCCCAGTCTAATGTCCTCCCCTAAAGTCGCTTTTCTGTTTCCTGGGGAACCTTTAGACTCTGGCAACTGGGGAGAGAACTTGTATAAACAGTCCCCCATCTTCAAAGCAGCGATCGATGAATGCGATCGCCTCCTGAGTTCTCAGTTCCCCAGCTCGATCGTACAATTCCTCTATTCTCACTCCCAAGAAAGCCAACCTGAACAACCGATCCGGCGATCGGCTCTATTTGCCCTAGAATATGCCCTCTGTCAGTTATGGATGTCTTGGGGCATTGAACCCGATCTACTCTTCGGTCATGATGTGGGAGAATACGTCGCCGCTTGCGTCGCTGGAGTCTTCAGTCTAGAAGACGCATTACGTTTAATCACAGCAGACTCAACCCACTTAACCTCAATAGCTCAGGCGATCGTCTACTCTCCCCCTCGTATTCCCCTTCTCGCGATCGCAGACTCCCACCCCCCTATCTCCACACCAGATTACTGGATAACCCCCCGCCAACTCCCTTATCCATGGGCAGAAAAAATCCAAACCTTACAAGCACAAGCAGAGTATCTCTTCCTAGAACTCGGGCAAACCCCAAGTTTATCGACAACAGAGCAACACTCGACTCCTCAAAAGCCAGATAATTATTTCCTATCCTTATCCTCTCAAGGTCAAGAATGGCAACAACTCTTATCAAGTTTAGCTCAGTTATATGTCCGAGGAGTCAACGGTGATTGGTTAGGATTCGATCGCCCTTACCTCCCGAACCGTAAACCCCTCACCTTACCAACCTACCCATTCCAAAGAGAACGATATTGGCTTAAAACGCCTCACTCAGTTCTGACTCAAAATCAGAGTTCCGTTAACCCCAATCCTCCCCTGCCCGAAACCCCTGAAATCTTAGCTCAAAACTTGCAACAGTTCGGTGACCTATCCCCCAGCGAAATTGCCTTACTGCCGAAACTCCTAGACCTCCTCAAACAGTATCAAAACAATCCACAAGATCCTCCAATTGAACCCGATCCGCTTGCCCCTTGGCTCTACGAACTGCATTGGAAACCAAAAGCCAATTTCTCTGGCGATCGAGCCGCTAAGTTTTTGCCCTCTCCTCAAGACTTATATTCAACCCTCAATACAACGTCTCAACGCCTTTTAGCCGAGAATGACCTACAGAACTATACCGAAATTTCCGCCCATTTAGAATCCCTCAGTGTAGACTATATCATTCAATGCTTACAGGAAATCGGTTGGTCTTACCCCGTAGGAGAGCAATTAGAAACAGCAACTCTCATCGATCGATTCGGTATCCTTCCCAGTGCCTCTCGGTTATTCAATCGGATGCTACAAATCCTGGCAGAAGAGGGAATTTTAAACCAGGAAAATCACCACTGGCAAGTCCTCCAACCCTTGCCAGAAATCAATCCTAAGAGGCAGCATCAAAACCTTCTCAATCAATATCCCACGGCTAAAGCTGAATTAACCTTGCTTGGGCGTTGCGCGAGTCAACTGAGCCAAGTTTTACGAGGCACCATAGATCCGGTGCAGTTGGTTTTTCCGCAAGGAGATTTTACCGATGCCATTGAAATGTATCAAGGCTCTCCAGCAGCCAAAGTGATGAATGAGTTGATCGAAAATGTAGTGGTTAATAGCTTGAAAACTATTCCCGATCGCCAAGGCATAAAAATTCTCGAAATTGGAGCCGGAACCGGAGGCACAACCCGCTCAGTCCTCCCCCATTTTGCGCCGGAACAAACCCAATATCTTTTCACAGATGTGGGCAGTTTATTCACCACTAAAGCCCAACAAAAATTCCAAGATTACAAGTTTGTTACTTATCAAACTCTCGACATCGAAGTTAATCCCAATACTCAAGGCGTTGAGTCCCATCACTACGATATTATTATTGCCGCTAATGTCCTTCATGCTACCCGTAGTTTACAGGAAACCTTATCCCATGTGCGGCAACTCTTAGCACCTGGCGGACTGTTAATCTTATTAGAAGCCAATATTCAGATTAGATGGGTGGATTTGATTTTTGGACTCTTAGAAGGATGGTGGAGATTTGAAGATACAGAACTGCGACCTGACTATCCGTTATTGAGTCGCGAACAATGGAAAAAGCTGCTACAAGAGACGGGATTTAGTCAAGCCATTACTGTTCCTGAATTTGACCCGATGCCCTTGGTTTTATCTCAGCAAGCAGTAGTCGTTGCACAGGCGGATAAAACGGGCGAATCCTCTCCTCAATCCCTGGAGAAAAACTGGTTAATTTTTGCCGATCGACAATGCTTAGGTCAAGCTTTGGCTAAAACCCTGGATTCCAGGCAAGAAAACTATCGATTGGTTGTTCCAGGAGAGGGAATCAATCCCCAAAATCCTCAAGAATTTGACGATCTATTGACCTCCTTCTCTTTATCGTCATCCACTCAAACCCATGTCGTTTATCTCTGGGGATTAGATAGCCCTCGTTTAGATCAAATGAGTCCAGAAGCGATTCAAGAAAATCTAAGCTGGCACTCTCAAAGCCTTTTATATTTAGTCCAAAGCCTCTCTCGACTGAACCGGCTCTCGTCTTGCCGCTTATGGATCGCAACACAAGATTCACAACTGGTTGTTGCTGATTCATCTTTATCCGGATTAGCTCAATCTTTCCTCTGGGGAATGGGGTTGACGATTTCTCTGGAATATCCAGAGTTATGGGGCGGACTCATTGATTTAGATCCCCAGGTTTCTTGGGATGAATCCAGTCGAATTTTATGCACAGAAATTGATACTCCAGAAGGAGAAGACCGAATTGCATTTCGAGGACAATCTCGTTATGTTCAGCGATTGGTTAAACCCGATCGCCAGTTCTCTAGATCTCAAAATTTGGATAGGAATGCTACTTATATCGTTGCTGGAGAATTAGGCGGTTTGAGTTTACCCATAACGGAGTGGATGGTAGCTCAAGGTTTCCGAGATTTGGTCTTAATCAGTCCTGAGCAACCATCAGTGGATCAAAACACTCAAATTAATCAGTTACAAAACCAGGATACGCAAATCAGGTGGATTCAAGCTGACTTGACTTGTTGGGAGGAAGTACAAAGGGTTTTTGCTGAACTGGATAGGGATAAAATCTGCTTAAAAGGTATTGTTTATACAGGCAAAATAAGTAACATTAAAGGTATAAAAGAAAAAATATTTTCTGAATTAGAAATGGAAGTTCATCGTGGTATATTAGGACTATGGAATTTACACCAAATCACTCAGAATCGCGAGTTAGATTGCTTCGTGAATTGTTCTTCTTTGGCTGCTGTGGTGGGTTTATCGGGTCAGATACAGCAAGGCGCATCGGATTATTTTGCCGATAGTGTCGTCCGCTACAGACAAATCCAAGGATTATCGGGTTTAACTCTGAATTGGGGGGTTTTATCAGTAGGCAATTTAAGGGGTGAAACAGAGTTGGCAGAATTTAAAAAACGAGGGGTGTGTGCGTTGTCTGCTGATACAGCAAAATTAACGTTAACCCGGATGTTACAGAGGAAGCAGGGCCAAGCGATGGTGGCTGATATTGACTGGAGCATCTTTAAACCGCTTTATGAGATGGGGAGACACAGATTACTGCTCGAGGAGATAGAGCTTCAATCTTTAAGTCATGAAGGTCAAGAGCAGACCGGTCAAATTCTGGAACAGGTGAATCAGGCTTCAGAGAGCGAACGGATGGATTTAGTCATTGGTCATATTCAACAACAGACGATGAGAGTTTTGGGACTCAAAGAAACTCAAATGCCTAGGGCTGAACAAGGCTTTTTTGAAATGGGGATGGATTCTTTAACATCGGTGGAATTCAAGACTCGTCTGGAAGCCGATTTCCACTGTGCTTTACCGACGACATTAGTTTTTGAATTTCCTAATATCTTGAGTTTAGCGGAGTATATCGGGCGAAAAGTTATGGGTTGGGATAGAGAGGAGGCAGAAATCAGTAAATCGGGATCGAATCAGTCTCTTGAACGAGAGATTGAAGAATCAACGGTTGATGTCGGGCAGCTTTCTGAACAGGAGATGGAAGATTTGATTAATCAAGAATGGGCAGAATTAGGACTTGAAAACGATGAGTAAATCTAGCGAACTTTCCCCTTTACAACGCTCTGTGTTGGTGATTGAAGGATTAAAAAATAAGATCAAAACTCTGGAAAATGCCCAAACGGAAGCGATCGCCATTGTCGGGATGGCCTGTCGTTTTCCCGGAGGCGCAAATACTCCGGAAGCCTTTTGGCATCTTTTATCTGAGGGAGTCGATGGCATTAGTGAATTCAAGGGCGATCGCTGGAATGTCAATGACTACTATGACCCCAAACCGGGAACTCCGGGGAAAATGTACACCCGTGAAGCAGGATGTGTGGACAATATTGACCAATTTGACCCGCATTTTTTCAATATTTCACCGCGAGAAGCGATGACCATTGACCCCCAACATCGTTTACTGCTAGAGGTCAGTTGGGAAGCTTTAGAGCAGAGCGGTAATATTCCCGACCGAGTACAAGGGAGTCCCACCGGAGTTTTTGTGGGCATCAGTGCCACAGAATATAGTTGGATTGCCAAACAATCCAACGCTGACCTGAGTATGGGAGCCTATGCAGTAACCGGTTTACCCTTATATGGTGCAGCCGGTCGCTTATCCTATACCTTTGGATTAACTGGCCCTTCCATGGCGATCGATACAGCCTGTTCTTCTTCTCTAGTGGCGCTCCATCAAGCCTGTAATAGCTTACGCCAAAAAGAATGTGACATGGCTTTAGCCGGTGGAGTGAACCTATTTCTTTTGCCGAATGGCTTTATTTGGCTCTCTCAAGCCCAAATGTCCTCCCCCGATGGTCGGTGTAAAACCTTTGATGAGGGTGCCGATGGTGCGGGTTGGGGATCGGGTTGTGGGATGTTAGTCCTCAAACGTCTATCGGATGCTTTAGACTCACGGGACCCTATTTTAGCAACCATTCGAGGCTCTGCGGTCAATCAAGATGGGCCAACCAGTGGCTTTACGGTTCCCAATAGTGCTTCCCAGCAGCAGGTGATTCGTCAAGCCTTGAGAAATGCCCAACTGAATCCTTCTCAGGTGAGTTATATTGAGGCTCATGGCACAGGAACGCCCCTCGGAGACCCCATTGAATTAAGATCTTTGGCGGAAGTGTTTGCCCAAGACGGGGCGAGAAAGGAGCCTTTGGCGATCGCCTCAGTGAAAACGAATATCGGTCATTTGGCTTCCGCAGCAGGCATTTCTGGGGTGATGAAAGTCATTTTACAGTTGCAACATCAACAGATTGCGCCTCATCTGCACTTGAAACAACCTACCTCTAAATTTAATTGGCCAGAGACTTCCTTCTATATTCCCACCCAACTCACCCCTTGGGAAGTTAAAGAAGGTACGAGAATTGCAGGAGTGAGTTCTTTTGGTGCCAGTGGAACCAATGCCCATATTCTCTTGGAAGAAGCGCCTCTAGCGAGTCGAAGTGAAGCAGAATTCGAGCGTCCCTACCATCTCTTAACTCTATCTGCAAAAACTGAAAAAGCCCTATCTGAGTTAATTGAGCGCTACTCAACCCATTTGGAAACCCATCGAGAATTACAACTCGCTGATATTTGCTTTACGGCTAATACGGGGCGATCGCATTTTAATCATCGTCTGGCACTTTTAGCTCAGGATCGACAAGAGTTACTCGATAAACTGCGAGGTTCTGAACAAAATCGATGGTCGGGATACCTGCAAAATGAGGCCAAACCCCCTAAACTTGCCTTCCTCTTTACCGGACAAGGCTCTCAGTATTTAAATATGGGCAAAGAGTTGTATGAAACTCAACCCATTTTTCGCCAAGCTTTAGAGCAGTGCGACGAAATTTTACGCTCCCAACTCGATTGGTCTTTACTAGACCTTCTCTATCCTCAGACGAGTGATTCAGATGCTCTCTTAGATCAAACTGCCTATACTCAACCCACATTGTTTGCCTTAGAGTATGCCCTCGTTCAACTGTGGAAATCTTGGGGAATTAAACCCAATTGGGTGATGGGTCATAGTGTGGGAGAATATGTAGCCGCTACCGTCGCTGGGGTGTTTAGTTTAGAAGACGGTTTAAAACTGATTGCTGCACGGGGCAAGTTGATGCAGAACTTACCCGGAGAGGGGACAATGGCAGCCGTTATGGCATCCGAAGAAACGGTGAAAGCGGCGATCGCCTCCGACCCTACTATATCCCTTGCCGCCATTAATGGCCCGACCAGTGTCGTTATTTCTGGAGCCAGAAACGCCATCACCCATTGGTGCAACCAGTTAGAGTCCCAGGGGATTAAAACTAAGTTGCTCAACGTTTCCCATGGATTTCACTCTCAGTTAATGGAACCCATATTAGCGGAGTTTGAGGCGATCGCCAATTCCATCACCTACCACGTGCCTAAAATTCCCCTCATCTCCAATCTCAGTGGAACTCGCGCCGACTCTAGTATCGCTACAGCTCGTTACTGGGTCAATCATATTCGTCAACCCGTCCGATTTGCCCCCAGCATGGAAACCTTACATCAAGAAGGATGTAAAATTTTCCTCGAAATTGGCCCCAAACCCATCTTATTAGGCATGGGACGATACTGCATTTCTGAGCCTGAAATTTTGTGGTTACCGTCCTTACATCCAGCCATCCAGGACTGGCAACAAATCCTATCAAGTTTAAGCCAGTTATATATCAGAGGGATTAAAGTCGATTGGAAAGGCGGCGATCGTCCTTATACTCGTCAAAAATCCATCTTACCCACCTATCCATTTCAACACCAATCTTATTGGGTAGAAATACCTGAATTGGCAGAAAAACCCTCTTCTGATATCATGCCTAATTATTATGCCAGATTAGCCATCCAAGCTTTTAAAAATGGTCAGTTACAGGAGTTTCAACACCACTTAGAACAGGTTGAAAACATGTCGAATCTAGAACTAGAATCGTTTTTAAAGACCCAAAGTCAATCCCCCATCTTTGCATCCCTATTAGCTGGTGATTGGGAAAAGGTATCTGAGATTTCAACTCAAGTTGAACAGATGTCCGAGGAGGAAATACAGTCTACAATTCGCTAAAAGTAAAATAGTAAAAATCTATAAAAGTCATCAAAAAATAGGGTAATGCATTATGAATCAGTTTGAAGATTTGGCTCAAATATTTCAGCGACTGTCTCGACTCTCTCCAGAACAACTGCGAGCTTTAGAAATCCTGTTGTTGAACAATGGTCAAAATGGCCCTAATGAGTCGAAAACGCTTCTGGGTGATTACTATGATGAATTATCGGCAATTGAAGATGAAGACGCGATTATTAACTACCCAGCACTTCCCCAAATCATTAATGGCTTTTCCTGGGTGTTTATTGGTGAAAAATCTACCCAATCTTACGAAATAGCAAGAGCCGCTCGACAGGAAATGAGGAGAATGTCCTGGAGAGTCATCGACTTCTCAGCCTGTCAAAGAGCCTTGGATGTGGGCTGTGGTCATGGAACAGATGTCGTTGAACTCACTCGCAAGTATCCCCATTTATCCGTCACGGGATATACCTTATCCAGCAAGCAAGTAGAAATTGGAAGCGGTAAAATCGAGAAATTCAAGTTACAAGACCGCGCGCAAATTTTACGTCGAGATAGTTCTAAAGATGATTTCCCAGGTTCCTACGATTTAGTCTATGGATTTGAAGTCATTTGTCATATTCCCGATAAAAAAGGACTCTTTGATAACATCGATCGCCACCTGAATGAGAATGGACATCTCGTCTTTGCTGACTTTTTCTCCAATGCGTCCTTCTCCATTGACTACGAAGCCCACTCTTCCTATCTAATTACCAAAGCTGAATGGATTGAACTACTCTCTAACCATCATCTGCAAGTCGTCAGTTATGTGGATATTAGCCATGAAGTCGGCAATGGACTCTATGACCCCAATGTACAAGACAATATTGATTATATTTGCCAGCTCAAGAACCTAAACGAAAATGCCAAAACTGGGATTGAGTCCTACATGAACTTATACAAGTTATTGCGTAAGGGATTATTGAGCTATGTCCTGGTCACTGCACAAAAACAGGAGAATCTATCCGTTCAAGAACTGTATGAATTAAACCAGAAACAGCTTGACGTTTCTCTCACTTATCCAGAGGTCTCCCTACAACAGCTTTTCTATGGCATTGAATGGCAACTGCGGGAAGAAAATCCCAAAGTTTCTACAGAACAAAAGCCTGGACATTGGCTGATTTTAGCGGATCGAAACGGGTTCGGGAAACGCTTAAAAGGTTTGCTAGAAAAACAGGGTCAGCAGTGTACATTAGTTTATCCAGAAGGTCAGACTCAACACAAGGAACCAGAAGATTGGGAAGTTAACCCCTTAAACCCCCAAGAGTTTACAGACCTGTGCCAGAAATTAGTGGCAACTCATCCTGAAGATTGGCGAGGAGTGATTCATCTCTGGAGTTTGGGGAGTTCTACTCCAGAAAACTTAAGTGAAGAGGGGTTAAGAACTGCCCAAAATTTGGGCTGTGGCAGTGCCCTACATCTCCTGCAAGGTTTGCTCAAATCGGGCTTAAAGAGGAACTGGCCGAAACTTTGGCTCGTGACTCAAGGGAGTCAACCCGTAGGGAAAAATCCCAAAAACTTAGCCGTTGCTCAATCGAGTTTATGGGGATTTGGACAGGTAGTGTCTTTAGAACATCCTCACTTATGGGGAGCTTTAGTGGACTTAGACCCAGAAACGGATGGGGTGGAAGTATTGCTCGCCGAACTGCTGAATCCCACGGCTGAAGACCGAATTGCGTTTCGTTCTGGACAAGCCTATGTTGCCCGTTTAGCGAAAACCCTAGTGGCTGAGTCGGAAGCGGTATCCTTTACAGAAGACGGTACTTATTTGATTACTGGGGGACTGGGAGCGCTGGGTTTGCGAACGGCTGAATGGATGATTGAGAAAGGAGCAAAATCTCTGATTTTAATCAGTCGAAGTCAACCGTCTCCAGAGAAACAGAATCAGATTGCTCGTTTGCAGGAACAAGGCGCTAAGGTGAGGGCGGTACAAGTTGATGTGTGCGATCGCCAAGCCTTAGAATCTGTAATAGAGAAAATCCCCGACTCCATGCCCCCCCTCAAAGGAGTGATTCATCTAGCTGGGGTTTCTGGAGGGATTGAACCGGTAGAAAACATTACCCATGCAGACTTGGAGTCCGTTCTCGCGGCCAAAGTGACGGGAGGATGGAATCTCCATCAACTGACTCAAACTCTAGACCTAGAGTATTTTGTCTGCTTTTCGTCCATTGCTGCCGTTTGGGGTTCTTTTGGTCAATCTCACTACGGCGGAGCCAATGCCTTTCTTGATAGCTTAGTCCATTATCGTAGCTCTCTGGGCTTACCGGGGATGAGTATTAATTGGGGGGCTTGGTCTGGAGGCGGTATGGCCAATGCAGAAGATTTAGAAGAGCTGAGTAAGCGAGGCGTGTACTCCATTTCTCCAGCCCAAGGGATGGGAGCCTTAGAGCAACTTT
Organism: Roseofilum sp. SBFL; assembly: GCF_017746885.1. Taxonomy (NCBI): domain Bacteria; kingdom Bacillati; phylum Cyanobacteriota; class Cyanophyceae; order Desertifilales; family Desertifilaceae; genus Roseofilum; species Roseofilum sp. SBFL. Next base: position 28,043 of record NZ_JAGHZH010000036.1, read on the forward strand.
GGAATAGCTCTCAGGTGCAAACCACTGTAGCTGAGGTCGATTGGAGTTGGTTCAAAGAGATTTACACCGTGGGTAAGGATCGCCTATTCTTGGAACACATGGGATTGCGATCGCCCGAAGAAGACGAAACGCCCTCCACAGCACCCCAATCTGAAATTCTCACTCAACTGCAAAGAGCGTCTTTGCCAGAGCGTAAAAAACGCTTAACTCAATATATCCAACAAGAAATCGGTAAACTGCTCAAATATCGAGCCAACCAACTTCCCGATTTACAGCTAGGATTCTTTGAAATGGGTATCGATTCCCTCACCGCCGTTGAGCTAAGAAATGAACTCAGTTCCGGCTTATCCTGTGCCCTGAGTGCCGCCACTTTATTTGATTGCTCGAATATCCGGGATTTAGCCGAATTTATCCTCACAGAGTTCTTTACTGAACCCGCTTCTGGGGAGCAAAATCCAACCTCCTCGACTCCATGGAGTGCAGAACTCGGTGACTTATCGGATGAGCAGTTAGAAGATGAAATTTCCCAAGAACTCGAAGGGATTGAAACCTTGTTAGCCGAAGGAGAGTAACCATGAATCAGACCTCACCTTCTTCTCAACCGACTCCTGATTCTTCTCGGAAGATGCTGCAAGCGCTCAAGCAAATGCGGGGCAAACTTGAAGCGTTAACTCAGGCACAAACGGAACCCATGGCTATTATTGGTCTCGGTTGTCGGTTTCCGGGAGGAGCCAAGGATAGTGCGACCTATTGGCATCTTTTGGAGCAAGGGATTGATGCCATTTCCGAAGTGCCCGGCGATCGCTGGAACTTGGAAGACTACTACGATCCAGAGGGCGGAAAACCGGGGAAAACCTACACGAAAGAAGGCGGGTTTATTGAAAATGTCGATCGATTTGACCCCCACTTTTTCCGTATTTCCCCCAGAGATGCGGTAGGCTTAGACCCTCAGCAACGCATCCTTTTAGAAGTGACCTGGGAGAGCCTAGAAAATGCTGGAGTAACCCTAGAACACCTGCGACATAGCCAAACAGGTGTGTATATGGGCATCTGCACCGATGATTATGCCAGCTTGAGAATTCAATACCAAGAGCAAGGAGGAACCGATGAATCATCGGGTTTGGGCATGGGACGCAGTATTGGAGTGGGGCGAATTTCCCATTTTTTAGGGCTGCAAGGGCCCAATATCCAACTGGATACGGCCTGTTCTACCTCTTTAGTTGCCATCCATCTAGCCTGCCAAAGTTTGCGATCGCGAGAATCGAATTTAGCCTTAGCCGGTGGGGTCAACCTCATTTTATCCCCCACCAGTACCATTGGTCGCTGCCAACTGAATATGCTCTCTCGCGACGGACGCTGCAAAACCTTTGATGCGTCTGCCGATGGCTATGGACAGGGCGAAGGCTGTGGAGTGGTCGTCTTAAAACGACTCTCAGATGCCCTAGCTGATGGAGACTTTATCTGGGGGTTAATTCGAGGCTCGGCCATTAATCATGATGGTCCGAGTAGCGGGATGACGGTTCCCAGCCGTATGGCGCAAAAGAAAGTCATTCAAGAGGCTCTCAAAAGTGCCAAATTAAGCCCTCATCAAGTCAGTTATGTGGAAACCCATGGTACGGGAACTTCCTTGGGCGACCCGATTGAAATTGAAGCGTTATCGGCGATTTATGGTAAAAATCGCTCTCAAGAAAACCCCTTGACGATCGGTTCAGTGAAAACCAATTTTGGCCATTTAGAAGCTGCCGCCGGAGTTGCTGCATTAATTAAAGTTATTTTATCTCTTCAGCACCGCCAAATTCCACCTCATCTCCATATCCAACAACCTAATCCTCATATAGATTGGGATCGTTTACCGTTGAAAATTCCCCAGTCTCTTCTAGATTGGGAAACTGAAAGTGAACCGAGAATTGCAGGGATTAGTTCCTTTGGAGCCAGTGGCACAAATGCCCATATTCTCGTAGAAGAAACGCCCGTTAAACAACCGGAAAAATCGGAAGCTGAAGACAGTTCAGAACCGCCGGTTCAGCTCTTAACTCTTTCAACCAAAACGCCAAAGGCACTGGGTGAATTAGTCCATTCTTATCAAGATTATCTGTCCACTTATCCAGAACTCGATCTGGCAAATTTGGCTTATACTACTCATTTAGGTAGAAGTCATTTTAATCATCGATTAGCGCTGATTACATCAAGTCATTCAGCCTTGCAGCAGCAATTGCACAGCTATCTCTTAGAGCCAGCAGAAGCGATCGCGGTCTATGGTGCAGAGGTATCAACCAGCACAGAACCCCCTGAAATCGCCTTTTTATTTACGGGTCAAGGTTCCCAATATGTCAACATGGGTCGGCAATTGTACGAGAGTTCGCCCGTTTTTCGGGAGGCGATCGCCCAGTGCAACACCATTCTCGGTTATGAATTAGACCGCCCTCTCCTGGAAATCCTCTACCCAGACTCAGAGGCAGAACCCTCCCCACTCCTCGATCGAACCGCCTATACTCAACCCGCCCTCTTTGCTCTAGAATACGCTCTATTTAAACTGTGGCAATCCTGGGGAATTCAACCCAGAGTTGTTATGGGTCACAGTGTGGGAGAATACGTCGCCGCTTGTGTTGCTGGAGTCTTCAGTTTAGAAGACGGCTTAAGGTTAATGGCTGCCCGGGGTCGATTGATTCAAAACTTACCGCAAAATGGCTTAATGGCGGCGGTTAAAGCCTCTGAATCTGACCTGCGTCCCCGACTACTTCCTTACCAAAAACAAGCAGCCATTGCCGCCATTAATGGTCCAGAAAGTGTGGTTATTTCTGGGGAAAAAACGATCCTAAAAGACATTGTGGAGCAACTGGAATCTGAAGGCATCAAGACCCAAAATTTGCCCATTTCCCATGCCTTCCATTCTCCTCTGATAGAACCCATTTTGGCTGAGTTTAGAGCAGTTGCCCAACAGATCGCGTACCATCCGCCCCAAATTCCTTTCGTATCTAATGTGACTGGAGAACAAGCCGGGGAGGCGATCGCCACAGCCCACTACTGGGTCGATCATCTGCGCCAACCCGTGAAGTTTGCATCTGCCATGACCGCAATGCAAGATTATCCCATCTTCCTAGAACTTGGGCCCAAACCCATCCTCTTAGGAATGGGGCGATCGTGTGTGTCTGACGATCGAGGGATGTGGTTACCCTCCCTGCGTCCGGGGATAGGAGACTGGCAACAAATGTTATCCAGTTTAGGACAACTGTACACCCAAGGAGTCGAGATCGACTGGTCGGGGTTTCACCACCAACAGAAACGCCACAAAGTGTTCTTACCCACCTATCCCTTTCAGAGACAGCGCTATTGGTTAGAACAGCCGAAATCCGCCCCCCACCAGCCCTCTTGGGGATCTTTGGGTTCCCCCCAGGAGCTTTCTGCCTTGACCGAACGATTGCAGAAAAAGGGGTCTCTTTCCGAAACTGAGTTGAAACTGATGCCCAAACTGCTAGAACTTCTGGCGCAAGAGGCAAACGAAACCAGCGATCGCCCCCCCATTTTAGAAGAATGTTATGGTGTGCAATGGCGCTGTAGGGCGTGCTTTGGCTCTCGATTTTCCGGGGAGAATCTCCAGTCTCCCCCAATCCTACAAGCCCAGTTAGTTCCTCAGCTTTCTGAACTGGCAAATCGCCCGGCGTTACAAGGTTATGACAAAATTCCCTTGCAGTTAGAACACTTAGCTAGGGAGTATATTGTGCAGGCTTTGCAAACCCTAGGTTGGTGTTATGAATCAGGAGAATCGTTCTCTTTAGAACAGCTCGCGGCACAGTTGGGGATTATCCCAGCTCATCATCGATTGCTTAAGCGCCTGTTGGTGTCTTTAGAAGAAGCCCAAATTCTGCATCAAACAGCAGAAGAATGGGAAACTTTGAAATCCTTACCACCCGTTAGTCCTAGCTCAACCTATCAAACGTTGCGCGATCGCTATCCTCAAGCCATCGCTGAATTCAGCTTACTCCATCGCTGTGCCTCCCAACTCAGCTCCGTTTTACAAGGAACTCAAGACCCCGTACAACTGGTGTTTCCAGAAGGAGATCTAACCAGTGCAACCCAACTGTACCAAGACTCTCCCGTATCTCAGGCGATGAATAGCTTAGTGCAACAGGCGATCGCCAGCCTCCTAGAAACCCTCCCTCCCAGTCAAGGCATACGCATCCTAGAAATCGGTGCGGGAACTGGAGGCACAACCAGCGCCATTCTCCCCACTCTCCCTCCCAGTCAAATCCAATATACCTTTACAGACTTAGGCCCCCTATTTCTCACCAAAGCCAAAGAAAAATTCTCCGACTATCCCTTCATCACCTATCAAACCCTTGACATTGAACAAAACCCAGCATCCCAAGGATTCCCCAATCATCACTATGACCTGATTATCGCTGCCAACGTTCTCCATGCCACCTCGAATATTCGCCACACTCTCACCCATGTGCGCCAACTCTTAGCCCCCGGTGGACTCCTCCTGTTACTCGAAGCAACCGAACCTCAACAGTGGGTGGATCTGATCTTCGGATTATTAGAGGGATGGTGGAAATTTAGCGATACGGAATACCGACGAGATCATCCCCTATTGAACAGACATCAGTGGCAACACCTGCTACAAGAAACGGGCTTTACTCCGGTTTCCTCCCTTCCCCAAGAAGCAAAGGTTGATGACGTTTTATCTAAACAAGCTCTTATCCTCGCTCAAGCTGACTCTGAGCCGAGAAAACCAAACGTAACATCCCAGAGTTGGTTGATATTTGCCGATCGCACTGGAGTGGCGCAAACCCTAGCAGCTCAGTTAGAAGACCTCGCCGCTACCTGTATCTTAGTTGGCAGGGGAGACAACTACCAACGGATTGCCCCCAAACACTGGCAGATCGATCCCCATAACCCCCAAGACTTTAGGAAACTGATGGCAGAAGTGGCAATCGAATATCCACAATTATCAGGCATTGTCCAATGTTGGACCTTAGAACCCCCCACCGACTCCTACCTCAGCCTTGAAGATTTAAACCGCTTATCTGAGCTGGGCTGTGGGACAACCTTGTCCTTAGTGCAAGCCATCATCGAGCAAGAACGATTTTCACCCCAATTACAGATCGTCACCCAAGGCTCTCAATCTGCATTGCACCATGGAGGACAACCTCCTGGAATTGCCCAATCCTCCCTTTGGGGTATGGCTAAAGCCATCCGCTTAGAACATCCCGAACTCTCCTGTCGGGTGTTGGATCTAGACCCTCAAACTTCCCTAGAAGAGCAAGCGACAAGCCTTTTACAAGAACTTGGCTCATCTGACTCAGAAGACCAAGTGGTGTGGCGAGAACAAGTACGCTATGTCCCTCGGTTAGTGAAAACCTCGAGTGAGTCCACATCTGGACGGGTAAAACTGCGATCGGATGCCACCTATCTAATTACTGGAGGCTTAGGAGGATTAGGCTTGCTCGTAGCCGACTGGATGATTGAAAGAGGCGCTCAACACCTAGTGTTGGTCACTCGCCGTCCTGCCGATCCCGCAACACAAGCTAAATTAACCCAACTAGAGCAAAAAGGATGCTCTATCCGTGTTGAAATTGCTGATGTTGCCAACTTCGAGGCCATCCAAGCAGTGTTCAATACAATGACCCCATCATCCTATCCCCTTGCTGGCATTATTCATGCGGCGGGAATGCTCTCGGATGGCGTACTCAAAAACCAAACCTGGTCTAGCTTTGAAGCTGTTATGGCTCCTAAAGTCCAAGGGGCTTGGATCTTACATCAACTCACCCAACACCAATCCCTCGACTTTTTTGTCCTATTTTCCTCAGTCGGTTCTTTATTTGGTTCCCCCGGACAAGGTAACCATTCGGCTGCCAATGCTTTTCTGGATGCTTTAGCCCATTATCGACAAGGCATCGGATTACCTGGATTGAGTATCCATTGGGGAGCGGTTTCTCAAGTGGGAGAAGCCGCAGAGCGAGGTGCAGATGTGCGCGTCAAACAGAAAGGTATGGAGGCTCTGAGTCCAGATGAAGTGCTAAAAGCGCTAGAACATTGGATGGGTTCTGCACAAGCGGAGGTGGGAGTTGTTTCCATGGAGTGGGCAGCTTGGGAAGAGCAGGTGAGAACTTGGCCCTTTTTATCCGATTGGCAAAAGACTGACTCTTTAATTTCTGCGCCTTCAAAAGCTAGCATTCTACAACAGTTGGAAATGGCATTGCCTAGTGAGCGACAAGATCTCTTGATCGCCCATATTCGCCATCAAGTTGCCCAAGTTTTAGGGATTGAGAAGGTTGAGTCCATTAGTTTGAAGGAAGGCTTTTTTGATTTGGGAATGGATTCGCTCACCTCTGTGGAATTGAAGAATAAATTACAAACCAGTTTGGGCTGTTCCCTACCTTCTTCTTTGATGTTTGATTATCCAACGGTATCTGAGTTGGTGAATTACTTGGCAGGGCACGTTCTAGACTCAGAGGGCGATCGAGAGGAAGTCCCGACGACGGAGAAATTTGCTCCGCCTTGGGGTGAAAAAGGGAATCGAGGCGATCCAGATTTAGAGGAGGATTCTGATGAAGATGTTGAGCTTTCTTTACTAAATAAATTAGATCAATTGGGGTATTAGAACGATGAGTATCAATTCAGGAAAAAGCGAATCTGCCTTAAAACGAGCGCTTCGAGCTGTGGAAGATATGCAGTCTAAGTTGGAAGCAATGGATTATGCTCGTCGAGAGGCGATCGCGATTATTGGGATGGGTTGCCGTTTTCCTGGAGGGGTCTCTAGTCCGGAAACCTTCTGGCATCTGTTATCAGAAGGAACAGATGCCATTACCGAGATTCCCCAAGACCGGTGGAATATCGACGAGTATTATGACCCTGACCCGGAAGCTCCAGGAAAAATGTACACTCGCTATGGTGGATTTATTGAGGAATTAAAGGGATTCGATCCCGGCTTTTTTGGCATATCGGGTAAGGAAGCAACGTTCCTTGACCCTCAGCAGAGACTGCTCTTAGAAGTGGTGTGGGAATCGTTAGAACAGGCAGCGATTAATCCGGAACACCTAGAAAAAAGTTTAACTGGAGTATTTGTGGGCATTTCTGGCAATGACTATACCCAAATTGCTGGATCGAATATTGAAGAGATTAATCCCTATCTGGCCAGTGGAAATGCCCATAGTAGTGCATCGGGAAGGCTATCTTATGTTTTAGGATTAACGGGGCCGAATGTGGCCGTGGATACGGCATGTTCTTCTTCTTTGGTCGCGGTTCACTTGGCTTGTATGAGCTTGAGAAATCAAGAGTGTAATTTAGCTCTGGCTGGAGGAGTAAACCGATTGATTTCTCCTTTAACTCATATTAATCACTCCAGAGCGCGGATGCTTTCTGCCGATGGTCGATGCAAAGCATTTGACGATAGTGCAGATGGGTTTGTGCGCTCTGAGGGATGTGGAATGGTGGTACTAAAGCGGTTGTCAGATGCCGTGCGCGATCGCGATAACATTTTAGCAGTCATTCGAGGTACAGCCCTCAATCAAGATGGTCGAACCAGCGGGTTAACGGTACCCAACGGTCCCTCTCAGCAAGCCGTTATTCGCAAAGCGTTAGAAAATGGTCGGATCGATCCGTCTGAAGTCAGTTATATCGAAACTCATGGTACGGGAACTTCCCTGGGCGATCCGATTGAAGCAGGGGCATTAGGAGCGGTTTTTGGCTCAAGCCATTCTCCAGACGATCCCTTACGCATTGGCTCAGTAAAAACGAATTTTGGTCATGCAGAAGCAGCCGCTGGAATTGCGGGATTAATAAAAGTTGTTTTACAACTGCAACACCAAACGATTGTGCCTCATTTACACTGTCATCAACCCAGTTCTCAGATCGATTGGCAGCATTTTCCCCTGCAAATTCCGATGCAACTCACGCCTTGGAGTGTTGGGGATAAACAGCGTCGTCTGGCTGGAGTGAGTTCCTTTGGCTTTAGTGGCACGAATGCTCATCTCGTGGTAGAAGAAGCGCCAGTTTCCTTGACTGATACTCAGAAAGAAGAAGCTCAATCTCCTTATTCTGTGTTGACCTTATCAGCAAAGACTAAACCTGCCCTTCATAACCTGGTTCAGCGTTATCAAAATTATCTAGAAACTCATCCTGAATTAGAACTATCTGATATTGCCTATACAACCAATATTGGTCGCAGTCATTTGAATTATCGTTTGAGTTTGATCGCGTCTAATCGCTCAGAATTGAGTGAAAAATTGCGTCAATTCCCCAACCCAGAAGGAATGGGAGTGTTGGTCGGAGAAGGTACAAGGGGGGGAATTTCACCTAAAATTGTCTTCCTATTTACCGGTCAAGGTTCCCAATTTCTGCATATGGGTCAATCCTTGTATGAAACTCAGCTAGTATTTCGCCAAGCTTGTGAGGAATGCGACCAAATTCTTCGAGATGAGTTGGACGATTCGATTCTGGATATCATCTCTGGAAAGTTAAGCAAGGGGAAGGAGGATTCATTATTAAATCAAACCGCTTATACTCAACCTGCTTTATTTGTCATTGAATATGCGCTGTGCCAATTATGGCAATCCTGGGGAGTTCAACCTCAAGGGGTGATGGGTCATAGTGTAGGCGAATATGTGGCGGCAACGGTTGCTGGAGTGCTGAGTTTAGCAGAGGGTTTGAAGCTGATTGCTGCACGGGGACGATTGATGCAACAGTTACCCTCTGGTGGGGGCATGATTTCTGTTATGGCATCGGAGTCTAAGGTACGAGAGGTGATTTCCCCTTATGCAGAACAGGTAGCCATTGCGGCAATTAATGGGCCGGAGAGTGTGGTGATTTCGGGTGAGAATGAAGCGTTACAAGCGATCGCCACCACTCTAGAATCAGAAGGAATAAAAACAAAGCCGTTAGTCGTCTCCCATGCCTTCCATTCCCCATTGATGGAGCCAATGTTAAATGAATTTGCGGCAATTGCCCGTCAGATTCAGTACAAAAAACCACAACTGCCCCTCGTTTCCAATGTCACAGGAAAACGGGCAGACCTCAGTATAACCACCCCTGAATATTGGGTCAACCACGTGCGGCAACCGGTACGATTTGCTGACAGTATGCAGACTTTATATCAAGAAGGGTATGAGATTTTCCTCGAAATTGGCCCGAAACCCCTATTGCTAGGTATGGGACGGCAATGTTTGCCCCCAGATTGGGGAATTTGGCTCCCTTCTTTACGTCCTGGAGTAGAAGATGGGCAACAAATGCTCTCGAGTTTAGCTCAGTTGTATATCCGAGGCATAGAGGTGGATTGGTTGGGGGTTCATCAAGACTCTGCACGCCAAAAAGTAGCACTGCCGACTTATCCCTTTGAACGACAAAATTATTGGATTGAGGTCAAAGAAGAAAAGCGCGATCGCTCCAATCTAGCTTCAAGTCCCATTTTGAATCTGATCGATCGAGGGGAGGTGCAAGACTTAATCGAGGAACTCAATTTAGCCGCTATTTTTAGTGCAGAAGAAGCGGAAGTTCTGCCGAAAGTGTTAAGTCTCTTGATTGATAGGCATCAGAACCATCTTCAGTTCAAAGGAAATATTGTTCATGATTATTATAATTCGGCGATCGCCCTCACTCAAGAGACAAGAGATACAGGAGCAGTGCAGCAGCGATCGCTACAGTTTCTGACGTTTGGTATTTTCCCAGAAGTTGTACCCGATTTTTCATGGGTTAAGCTCTGCGTTACTCCAGATCTGGAGCGCGATCCATTGTACCCGATGGCACTCAAAGCTCAAGAGAAACTCAGAGAACTCTGTTTTTCCCAAGTTGATTTTTCTGCCTGTCAAACCGTTTTAGATTTTGGCTGTGGCTATGGTTCAGATATCATTAGTCTGGGACAAAAACATCCTCATCTCCAATTAAATGGCTATACGATTTCGAGCGAACAAGCTAAATTTGCTATCCAACAAGTGAAGGGATATGGTTTAGAGCAGCAAATCAAAGTCTTTAATCGAGATAGCAGTCAAGACGAGTTCCCCAATCAATACGATCTTGTCTTTGGATTTGAAGTCGCCCATCATATTAAAGAAAAATCCAATTTATTCTCCAATATCAGCCGGCATATGTGCGAAAATGGCTGGTTAGTCCTGGCCGATTTTATCGCCCATGGAGAAGTCGATATCGATCATGAAGAAACCTCTTCTTATTTTATTACCAAACACCATTGGGTTGAGCAACTGTCCCAACACCAACTCCAACTTACTGGATTTATTGATGTGAGTCAGGAAATTGCCAATTTTCTCTATGCTCCAGATTTTGAAAAAATTCTGAATGAACTTTATGCAGAAAATCCAGATGATAATGTCAGAGCAGCGTTCCAATCTTATAATCAATTGGGTAAGTTACTAGAGAAAAACTTGGGAAGTTATGTGTTATTAACTGCGAGAAAGTGTGAAGCGCGATCCCTAGAAGAATTACGGTTATTGAACGAAGAGGCGTTTAATCATCCGGTGGTTTATTCAGAAATTGAACCGGAGGAGTGGCTGTATGAATTAAGTTGGGAGCCTAATGAAATCACTCCAAGTGATGGAGAACGAGCGCTTGTAGGAAAATGGTTGATCTTGGCCAATAAACCGGAACTTAGGCAACAATCAGCTCACTTTTTAAGCAATAGCTGTATTTGGGTCTCTCCTGGTCTAACGTATCAGCAATTAGAGGATCGAGATTACCAAATTAATCCCCAAGAACCCGATCATTTTCATCAATTACTCAAGGCAGTTAACAGACCTGAATCTCCTCTACAGGGAGTCATTCATCTTTGGAGTGTGCAAACTTCAATTGATGAGTTAGAAGCCTCTCAAGAACTCAGTTGTCTCAGTACTCTCTATCTGGTTCAAGCCTTAATTTCCCAAACGCAATGGTCTGGAAGATTACTCCTGGTGACTCAAGGCGCTCAAGCTGTAGATCGTGACGCTTGGGTGCAAAACCCCCAACAATCCTCTCTCTGGGGGTTAGGGAAGGCGATCGCCTTAGAACATCCAGAACTTCAGTGTCAATGTATTGATTTAGACCCAAAAATGGATGTATCACAATCCTTACCTTTTCTAGCCGCAGAATTGTGTCATCCAGAGGAGGAAAACCAAATTGCCTTTCGCAACCGTATCCGCTATGTTCCAAGGTTAGTTCACCGACGCAAGCACTCTGAATCTGAAGCTCAAACCTCCGTTACTTTACGCTCGAATGCCACTTATTTAATCACGGGAGGATTGGGAGGATTAGGGTTAAATGTAGCTCAATCCATGGTCAAACAAGGCGCAAAATCTCTCGTTCTTACTGGGCGTAATCTTCCATCTGCTCAAGCCCAAGAAACCATAACTCAACTCAAAGAAAATGGAGCGCAAGTTTCAGTGATGCAGGGAGATATTTCCCGACGGGAAGATGTTTCTCGAATTTTGGCTCAAATCGAGTCTTCTCTTCCTCCATTAAAAGGGATTGTCCATGCAGCAGGAGTCCTCGAAGATGGGGTCGTGCAAAATATGAGTAAGGCACAATTGACGAAAGTCATGGCTCCTAAAGTACAAGGTAGTTGGAATTTACATGAACTTAGTCAAAAGATGACCTTAGATTTCTGGATTTGCTTTTCTTCAATTGCTTCTTTATTCGGATCATTGGGTCAAGGTAACTATGCAGCAGCCAATGCATTTATGGATGGATTGGCTCACTATCGGCATGGGTTAGGATTACCTGGGTTAAGTATTAATTGGGGAGTGTGGGGTCAATCCGGAATGGCGGCTCGTTTATCCCAGGAACAGCAAGACCGAATTAAGATGAGCGGAATGGGCGTGATGTCACCCGAAAAAAGCTTGCAGGTGCTGTCGGAGTTATGGTCAGAAGCAAGCGGACAAATGGCTGTATTTTCTGTTAATTGGTCTGAGATTTTTGCAACCCTTCCGTCTGGGGTAAACCTGCCAGTCTTACAAAAATTTGAGTCAGGACGTTCAACTCTAGAACCCGAACTTTCTTTATTGGAGTCCTTAAAATCTGCATCAGCACCGGAACAAAAAACGCTCCTCATTGATTATCTACAGCATCAAGTGGCACGAGTTCTAGAAATGCCGGTGACTCAAATGGATATCCATCAATCTCTAACGATGATGGGGGTTGATTCTTTGATGGCAGTTGAATTACGGAATCGATTTAATACTCAATTAAAAGTTGATATCCCCATTACTCGGTTTATCGAAGGGGCAAGTATTGCTACTTTGTCGGTTGAGATCGAGGAGCAAGTTTTTGCGGACGTTGACTTGGGCGATCGTCCCTTCTCCGATCCGATCGCCGATAACTCTGTTAATCGTATACAAGGAACCCTATGAACTTAGTTGCATTTCTTCAAGATCTCTCAATTCAAGGCTGGAAAATTTGGTCAGACAATGGAGGATTGTCCTATGATGCTCCTGGCGATCGCTCCATTGATGCTGTATTAGCTCAACTCAAAGAACACAAAGAGGAAATTCTACGCTTACTCCAGGAAAATCCAGGCATTTTGCAGGTTTATCCCCTGTCCTATAGCCAACAAGCCATGTGGTTTTTATGGCAATTAGCCCCGGAGAGTCATGCCTTTAATTCATCCTTAGCCCTGCGCATCTGTTCAAAGGTCGATGTGGTAGCCTTACATCAGACCTTTCAAACCTTGCTTGAACGCTACCCGATATGGCGTACTATTTTTCCTCAACAAGGTCAAGAACCGATTCAACAGGTATTAGAGGATCGGCATATCGATTTTCAGCCAATTGAGAGTTCAACGCTAACGGAAGAACAGCTTAAAGCTCAAGTCATTGCCGCCCATCGAGAAGCGTTCGATCTGCAACAAGGGCCCATTGTTCGGGTTCGATTATTTACTCGTGATGAAAACGATCGTGTTCTCTTAGTTACCACTCACCACATTGCGAATGATGTTTGGTCGATTGATATTTTACTGCAAGAATTGCCACAAATCTATCAAAGTATACAAGAAGGAGTCCAGGACACCCTGCCTCAGATTCAATACTCGTATTTGGATTATGTACGTTGGCAACGCAACCTCTTAGCCAGCGATCGCGGCGAAAAACTGTGGAACTACTGGCATCAGAAACTAGCTGGTACAAATTGTATACTGCCTCTGCCTTGCGATCGGCCTCGACCGCTTCAACAAACCTATAATGGCACATATCATCTGTTTACCCTTTCCGAAGACCTAAGCACACAACTCCAGGAACTCGCTCAACAAGAAAGTTCTACCCTATACATGGTTTTGCTGGCTGCTTATCAGGTTTTACTTTATCGTTATACCCAACAAGATGACATTTTAGTCGGATCGCCTACATCCGGTAGAACCCAACCGGAATTTGCACCCATATTTGGCTATTTTACCAATCCAGTTGTGATGAAAGCAAATTGCTCTGGAAATTTGTCGTTTCGACAATTTCTAGCGCAAGTTAAACAGACGGTTTTAGAAGCACTAGCTCATCAAGATTTCCCCTTTTCTTTGCTCGTCGAACGATTACAAGACTCCCGCGATCCGAGTCGTCCTCCCATTTTTCAAACGATGTTCGCCTTACATAAGCTTCAGCAATCTCAATCCTTTCAAAACTTTATGTTGAGGGAAGATAAAACCTTGAACAATTGGGGAGGATTGGCCGTTAAGCCCTTTGATATTCCTATGGCTGAAGGGCAATTTGATTTAACCTTAGAAATAACAAAAATAGAATCATCTTTGATCGGCATCCAAAAATATAATACGGATTTATTTTATCCAGAAGCTATTGGACGGATGGTGGGTCATTTCCAGGTGTTGTTAGAAGGAATGGTCACTAATCCAGATTGTAAACTGTCTCAGTTCCCTCTACTTACAGAAACTGAAAAACAAGACCTGATCAACCTCAGTCACGATCCCGCTAAAAATGAAGGTTTTGATTCCTCCCCAATTCATATTTTAGATCCTTTTGGGCAACGGGTTCCCCTAGGAATTGAAGGAGAGCTGTATACTAGCGATCGCTCTTTGAGTTCTGAGGAGTCCAAGTCTCTCGATCATCCAGAATTGGGTCGTTTATACTCAACTGGAGAATGGGGAAAACGCTGGGGGAATGGGACTTTAGAACGACTGGGAGAGGTGAAACGGATCGTCTCGGTTAAAGGACGAAGAGTAAACCTGCAAGCTGTAGAAGAAGCCCTACGCTCCCTCGCGGACATTCAGCAGTGTTCTGTATGCGGCGATCGCCAAGGAGAGTTAGTGGCTTATATCGTGCCCTCTAATCCCCTATCCCTATCATCTATTGAGTTACAGATTAAGTCTGAGCTACCCGTAGAGCTTCAACCCTCTGTCTGTATTCCTGTGGTAGCCTTGCCTTACACTCAGCAGGGTAAGATTGACGCAGATCGTTTAGCGCAGTTAGAGGCGATCGATTCTGAGTTGGTTGAACAGTGGCAAGAACAACTAGAGAAAATTTCGAGTATCGAACAAGCTGCTGTAGTCATAGAACCGAAAAAATTTGCGCCTCCATCTCCCCTCCATTTATGGGATCTTCTACCGGAAGATAACTTATCTATTTCTGAACCAGACGCATCTTCTGCGATCGATCGGCTATCGTCATCTAAAAACAGTCATTCCAGCCTTAATCTCCCTGCAATGAGTGAGGGCGGAGAATTACAGTTTCCAGAACAAGCCCCTCAAAACTTATCTGAAGCCTTGATTCAAGCCGCACAAAATCCTTCAGATACAGGACTCATTTACCTGAATGCGGATGGCTCGGAAGAAAGACAATCTTATACTCAGTTACTGCACCAGGCACAATGCATTTTAACCGGCTTGAAAAAACTGGGTTTGAAGCCTCAAGACAAAGTCATTTTTCAGCTCGAAAACGCTCAAGATTTTATTCCAGCATTTTGGGGATGTGTGTTAGGAGGAATTATTCCTGCTCCCTTATCGTTTCCAGTGAATTCTGATTGGAGTAAATTACATAATACTTGGGAATTATTAGAATCTCCTTTAGTCCTAACCACACGAAATCATGCAACAAACTTAAAAACCTGGGCACAAGATCTAAATTTATCTGGTTTTGAAGTAGCTACCTTAGATCGCCTAAAAAATGCCCCACCGGATTCTGACTATTATCCAAGTCAACTCGATCAGTTAGCCTTACTCATTCTAACATCAGGCAGCACCGGAAAACCCAAGGGCGTTATGCTCACCCATGGAAATATCCTGAGCCGCAGTGAAGGATCAAAACGTTGCCATGACTATAGTTCAACAGATGTTTCTCTCAATTGGTTTCCTTTAGATCATGTGGTCGGTTTAGTCATGTTCCATATCCGAGATGTATATCTCGGTTGTCAGCAAATTCAAGCCCATATTAACGTGGTGCTCAATCGTCCTGTAACCTGGATAGATTGGTTAGAGAAATATCAGGTTACCGTAACTTGGGCCCCAAACTTTGCTTATGGTTTGATTAATGCACAATCTGAAGCAATTGAGCAAGGTCATTGGGATTTATCTTCTGTGCGCCATATGATTAATGGGGGGGAAGCGATCGTTGATAAGACAGCACGACAGTTTATGCAATTACTGACTCCGCACCAATTGATAAAAACAGCAATGAAACCGGCTTGGGGCATGTCAGAAACGAGTTCAGGGGTCGTATTTTCCAAGGATTATACTTGGGACGGAGAACGGGAAGATACGCCTTTTATCGATCTCGGACTTCCTATTTCTGGAGTTTCTCTAAGAATTGTCAATGAGCAGAACAACCTCCTTGAAGAAGGAGAAATTGGTCAGATTCAAATTCAAGGGGTGACCGTCACTCAAGGGTATTATAACAATCCAGAGAAACAAGAAGAAGCGTTTACTCAAGACGGTTGGTTTAAAACGGGAGATTTAGGTTTTCTTCAAGAGGGTCGGTTAACGATTACAGGAAGACAGAAAGATGTGATTATTATTAATGGGATTAACTATTATAGTCATGAAATTGAAGCGGTCGTTGAAGAGTTGGAAGAGGTGGAAGTTTCCTATACCGCCGCTTGTGGAGTTCGTCAATGGCAAGATGATAGCGATCGGTTAGCTGTGTTTTTTAGTCCCAAGCACCTGAGCGATTTAGAGCAAAGACAACTGTTGAAACAAATTCGGACTCAAGCGATCCAATCGATGGGAATTAATCCAGATTTTTTGATTCCGGTTCATTCAGAAACGATTCCGAAGACGGCTATTGGTAAAATTCAGCGATCGCAGTTAAAACAGCGTTTTGAAGCGGGAGAGTTTAAGCCGATCTTAAAACAGGTCGATTTGCTGCTTGAAAATCAGAACACGCTACCCAATTGGTTTTATCGGCAAACTTGGCAACCCAAAGCAGTAGAAGGGGTTCATCTTCAGCCCCACAAGGGTTTAACACTCATCTTTTTTGAGGGTGAAGGATTAGCCCGTGGGTTAGCAGAGCAATTGACGAAACATCATCAATCCTATATCCAAGTCATTGCCGGTTCTGAGTTTACTCAAATCGATGAACGGTGCTATTCTATTGCTCCCGATCGCCCAGAGCATTATCAGCAACTGCTAGAGTCTATATCCGTTCAGGATTGTCCGATTGCTCAAATCATTCATCTAGGGCAATATCGCACTCAAACCCAAGAGATTAGCAGCACGGAGGAATTAGAAGCAGCACAAGAGCAAGGATTATATAGCCTCTTGTTTCTCTCTCAAGCTCTGGAAAAAAATGGAAATCTAGACCAGCCCCTACCGTTGTTTTGGGTCACAAGTTTGACTCAAAGGGTAGAGGCAAGCGATCGCATTGCTCCTGAAAAGGCAACCGTTTTAGGGTTGCTGAAAACTCTACCTCAAGAAATCCCTGGATTCGCTTGTCGCCATATCGATCTATCGGTAACCGACACTGAAGAAGAGCAGAAAACCGATTTGTGGCAAGAACTCTGTACGGTTTGTCCAGATGTGGAAATTGCGTATCGCCATGGGCAACGATATACTTCCGGCTTGCAAGTTTTCCCTTGGAACGGGGAATCTAAACCTCAACTCCCCTTTAAACCCGGAGGCACTTATCTCCTCAGTGGTGGATTAGGTGGCATCGGGGTAACAGTTGCTCAGTATCTTTTACGGACTTATCACGCTCGACTCTTATTGGTGGGGCGCACCCCTTTACCATTACTCACCCCTGAAAAACAGGACACTTATCAACAGTTACAAACGTTGCCAGGAGAAGTCATTTATCAGGCGGTTGATATTGCTAATGGGCAACAGGTGCAACAAGCGGTTAATTCGGCGATCGCTCTATGGGGAAGTCCACTCGATGGCGTAATTCATCTGGCAGGAACCCTACAGGAAAAACCAGTCTTGTCCGAAACTCAAGCGAGCGTGGCTGAGGTATTGCGTCCCAAAGTTTTAGGAACGTGGGTGTTACATCAACTGGTTAAAGATCGTCCAAATAGTATATTTATTCACTTTGCTTCGGTGAATGGATTTTTAGGGGGATCGACGGTAGGAGCTTATGCTGCCGCGAATAGTTTTCAAGGGGCATTTAGCGAATATCAAAATGCCCAAACTCCCGTGCAAAGTTATGGCTTGGCATGGAGTATGTGGGATGAAATCGGCATGAGTCAAGGCTACCAGATGAAAGAACTGAGTCAGGCAAAAGGATATTGTGCGATCGCCCCTTCTCAAGGATTGACTTCTCTCCTAGCGACTCTGTCTCAACCTCCCGGCTATTGGTTAATTGGACTCGACTCCACCAAACCCTATATCCAGTATTTGCTCTCTAACTGTCAGAATTTACAACAGTTAACCGCCTATTTTACATCCGGGAAAAAATGGGCCGTCAATCCATGGCAAGATCTACAAGTGCGCGATCGCGTAGGAACCCTTACCCACTGTGAAGGCGTACAACTCGAAGAAATGCCCTTAACAGAAACCGGTGATATCGATCTTCGGCAACTGCTGGGGAGCAACTTGAATTCCAAAGACCCCCAAAATCAACAGCCGCGTACCCCCACAGAACATCAACTGGTGCAAATTTTTGAAGCCGTCCTCAAGGTTTCTCCCGTAGGAATTTATGATAACTTCTTTGAATTAGGCGGCCATTCCCTACTGGCAACTCAGTTAGTCTCCCGTATCTGCCAAACCTTTGAAATTGATATTCCTTTAACCCTAGTCTTTCAAAGCTCCACTCTTCTGGAACTCGCTGAACGAATTGACGGCATTCGCACATTACTCGTCGATGCCCAAATCAATCCCACTGAAGATTTACAACCCGGTGAAGAAGAAATCGAATTATAACCCCATTGAGATGATTTACTCCTGTTCAATTACCGAAAAACAACGATGAAAACTCTGAACTCCCCCCCCTTATCTAACACCCTAGAAGAAGCCCGCAAACACTTTGAAGAATTTGGCTTTGCCTTAATTGCTAACGCCCTTTCCCCGGATGAAGTCAAAGAAGCTAAAGAACGTCTGATTGAACAAGCCGAAGCTGAACGGCAAGCCGGTGTTGCCATGATGGATAGTGGTGCAACATTTGATCCCAATGGGCCCAATCAACGAGTCTGGAGCTTAATTACCAAAGGCGAAATCTTTCGCAAAATAGCGGTGAAAGAAGCCCCTTTAAATCTGATTCGGGATAGATTTGCTGCCACCAATGATGGTCCCATGCCAGAACCCTTTGCGGGTGAAGCTCTGTTATCTTCCTTGAGTGCTAATATTGCCTGTAAAGGAGGCTCCGCCATGCCCTTACATTTCGATCAGGGCTATTTACCGGTCACGCCCTATCCCATGGTGATTAACATGATGTGGATGCTCTCGGACTTCACCGAGGAGAATGGAGCCACCCTAATGGTTCCGGGTTCCCATAAGCTCCAACCTCAGCAAGTGGTGAAGGGACAACCTATTGCTGTACCCGAAGAAGCTCCCGAACCCATCCCTGCTGTTGCTCCTGCGGGGACAGCGATGGTCTTTGATGGCCGACTGTGGCATGGCACGGGAGTCAACAAAACCGATGAACCCCGCTATGGGATTTTGGCTTATTATTGTCGTCCTTTTATGCGTCAGCAAGAACAGTTCTGGCTGACACTGGACTGGGAAGAAGTCAAGGATTATGCTCCCGAACTCAAGGAACTTTTAGGCTTAAAAATGTGGGGACCTCTTGGTATGGCGGGGAATGGGAAAGATGGCACGATTCAAGAGATTGGAACTCCCGTTATCCGAGAGATGCATTTGTAATCTTCTGGAGTGAATAAGGGTGGGATAAATGAGTCATATTTAGGTCATATTTTTTAGGTCATATTTAGGGAGTGTCTGCGATGAAACCTGTCGATCGATTTCTGTCAGAACTGCGCGAACTGGATGTTAAAGTCTGGGTTGAAGGCGAGAAACTGCGTTGCCGCGCTCCAGAAGGGGTGTTAACCTCAGCCATGCGAGGTACGTTGTCAGAGCGCAAAGCAGAGATTATTCGGTTTCTGAGTCAAAGCTTCACTCCGGTTCAGACTCTACCCGCCATTGCTCCTAGCCCTCGTGATGGCACTCCCCTCCCCCTTTCTTGGGCCCAGGAAAGACTCTGGATTCTTGACCAACTGGAAGGGGAGAGTTCTATCTACAATGTGCCTGGAGCCTTCCGAATTACGGGAGATCTTCAGGTTTCTATCCTAGAATTAGCTTTGGCGGAAATCATTCGTCGCCATGAAGTTCTACGGACTCGCTTTGAATCTGTTAATGGTACTCCAGTACAGGTTATTGACTCCCTAGTTGAGTTCCAACTTCCGATCGAAGATTGGCAAGATCTCCCCCCAACCCAACAACAGGAGGAGTTGAATCAGGAAATTGGCCGTGAAGCTCAAGCTCCGTTTGATTTGGCAACTGGGCCTTTATTGCGCGTGAGTTTAGTTCGACTTTCAAGAACAGAGTCGGTTTTGCTGGCTAACTTGCACCATATTATCTGTGATGGTTGGTCAGTGGGAGTCTTGTTCCAAGAGTTATCGACACTCTATCAAGCGTATCTTCAGGGAGAATTGTCTCCTTTGCCTGAACTGCCGATTCAATATGCTGACTATAGCCAATGGCAGCGTACTTGGTTAAGCGGGGAAGTTCTGGGGACTCAATTGGGATATTGGCAACAAAAACTGGCTGATGCTCCTGGTTTATTACAGTTGCCGACGGATAGACCTCGACCAGCGGTGCAAAGTTATCGGGGTGAACACCAAGTGTTTACTTTGCCTCCCCATCTGACGGAACCCTTGCAACAGCTCAGTCAAAAGGCAGGCACAACCTTATTTATGACGCTATTGGCAGCGTTTTCTACTCTGCTGTATCGATATAGCAGCCAAGATGATATTTTAATCGGTTCGCCGATCGCCAATCGCGATCGCCAGGAAGTTGAACCCCTAATGGGTTGTTTTGTCAATACCTTAGTGTTGCGAACCCAGTTTCCAGAAGAGATAACCTTTGAGCAATTGCTCGCTCAAGTCCGGGAAGTCACTTTAGAAGCCTATACTCATCAGAATGTCCCGTTTGAACAGGTGGTGGATGCGCTGCAACCGGAACGTAATTTGAGCCATTCTCCTCTATTTCAAGTGATGTTTGTATTGCAGAATGCTGGAGCCTTATCCTGTGATTTGCCTGGAGTGAGTTTTGAGAGGTTAAGCTCCCAGATCGCCACCTCTCGATTTGACCTCACCCTCTCCATGGAGGAAACCGATAAGGGGATTTTAGGCTATTGGGAGTATGCCACCGATTTGTTTGATGCTGCGACTATTGCGCGCATGACGGGTCATTTGCAGGTACTATTAGAGGCGATCGCCGCTAATCCCCAACAGAAGATCGCCGAACTTCCCCTACTCACAGAACCAGAACGCCATCAGTTATTGGTGGAGTGGAACAATACCGCCACCGATTATCCTAGGGATAAATGTATTCATCAGTTATTTGAAGAACAAGCTGAACGGACTCCTGATGCGATCGCTATTGTCTTTGCAGAAGAACAGTTAACCTACCAAGAATTAAATCAGAAAGCGAATCAATTAGCTCGCTATCTGCAACGTTTAGGAGTACAACCCGAAGCACTGGTGGGAATTTGTATTGAACGTTCCCTAGAGCTGATTGTGGGAATCTTAGGCATCCTCAAAGCAGGAGGTGCTTATGTACCTCTAGACCCAGCCTATCCTCAAGAACGCTTGGAGTATATGTTCAATGACTCTGAAGTATCAGTGCTACTAACTCAACAACAATTATTAGCCCAACTCCCTCAACATCAAGCCAAAGTAGTTTTTCTAGATAGAGATTGGGAAAAATTTGCAACTGCAACGCCAGAAACAGTCAACAGTAAAGTAAGCCCTCAAAATTTATCATATGTAATTTATACATCTGGATCTACGGGTAAACCGAAGGGAGTATTAGTAGAACACAAGGGGTTGTTTAACTTGGTTAAAGCTCAAATTCAAGCGTTTCAAGTCAACTCAAACAGTAGGGTTGTTCAGTTCGCATCATTAAGTTTTGATGCTTCCATTTGGGAAATTGTCATGGCTTTAGGTTCAGGAGCGGGTTTGTATATGGGAAGCCGAGATACTTTAATGCCTGGATTGGGTTTGAGTCAATGGTTGCAGGAGAACAAAATAACCCATATCACGATTCCCCCCTCAGCTCTAGCAGCAATGCCAAAAGACGAGTTACCAAGCTTAAAGACTATCATTGTCGCAGGAGAAGCTTGTCCACCAGAGCTAATATCCCAGTGGTCTGTGGGGCGACAATTCGTTAACGCCTACGGCCCATCAGAATCAACAGTCTGTGCCACTATGGCAGAATGCTCACCAGCGTGTCCTGTCCCACCCATAGGTCGCCCAATCAGCAATACTCAAATCTACATCCTAGACAGAAATTTACAACCAGTACCTATAGGAAGACCTGGAGAAATTTATATAAGTGGGATAGGTTTAGCTCGTGGGTATCTCAACCGAGAAGATTTAACTAATCAGAGATTTATCTCCAACCCTTTTGACTTATCGAAACCCCCGACTGAGAAATCGAAGTTATATAAAACAGGTGATTTAGGCCGTTATCTAGCTGATGGGAATATTGAATTCTTAGGTCGAATAGACAACCAAATTAAAGTGCGGGGTTACCGGATTGAACTGGGAGAAATTGAAGCCATTTTATCCACTCATCCCCACGTCGAGCATGGCATCGTCATCCCACGAGAAGACACACCCAATAACAAACGCTTAGTTGCCTATGTCGTGAGCGAAGATCCCGATCTTACTCCTCTAGAACTACGGCAATTTTTGCAAGATAAGATACCAGAGTATATGATCCCGTCTGGATTTGTCATACTCGAACAACTCCCCATTACCCCCAATGGAAAAGTAGATAGAAAAGCCTTACCCGCTCCAGATATTGAATTAACCAGAACAGAAGAATTCATTGCTCCCCAAAACAAAATAGAACAGACCTTAGCTGAAATTTGGCAAGACGTTTTAGGATTACAGCGAGTAAGCGTGAAGGATAACTTTTTTGAAATTGGAGGAGATTCAATTATCAGTATTCAAATCGTTTCTCGCGCTCAACAAGCAGGCCTTGGCTTGACTGCCAAGCAACTGTTTCAGCATCAAACTATTGCACAACTCGCAACCGTTGCCAGTACACTACAACCATCCTCTGCTCAACAAAACAGTGTGACGGGTGAAGTTCCCCTTACTCCCATCCAGCATTGGTTCTTTGAGCAAAATCTTGCTGAACCTCACCACTTTAACCAATCTTTTCTCCTCAAAGTCCCTGCTGATATTAAACCCCAGTTTCTATCTACAGCAATAAGCAAACTCTTAAGCCACCATGATGCTCTACGCCTGCGCTTTTTTCAGCATGAAACAAGCTGGCAACAAATCAATGAGAATGTCAAAGAAACTATTCCATTTGAGAGAGTTGATTTATCCTCAGTACCTCCCTCTGAACAAACCCGTGTTTTAGAAGACAATATTGCTCGCCAACAGACGACCTTAAATCTGGCGGAAGGCCCTCTGATTAAAAGTATCCTCTATCAACTTGGAGAACAGACAGAAGGACGTTTACTGATTCTTGCCCATCACCTAGTTATCGATGGAGTTTCTTGGCGTATTGTATTAGAAGATTTATCAGCCGTTTACCAACAACTAGAGAAGAGTGAACCCCTACAACTTCCTCCAAAAACTACAGCATTTCAAGATTGGTCAATTCATCTTTTAGAGTACAGTCAATCTCCCCTTCTTCAATCAGAACTGAATTATTGGTTGCATCAATCTCAAGACTCTTCACTACCCATCGATTATCCAGAAAACACAACTCACAATATAGTTGGGAATACAGATAATATTTCCGTACAGCTAACTCCAGAAGAAACTCAAGTTCTCTTACAACAAGTCTCCTCCGCTTATAATACCCAAATCAATGATATCTTACTCACTGCCTTAGTACAAACGTTCAGAAATTGGAGCGGACAATCAACTCTATTTCTAGACTTAGAAGGACATGGACGCGAAGAATTGTTTGCTGACATCGATTTATCTCGAACCGTGGGTTGGTTCACCAGTATTTTTCCAATTATGCTCCAACAACCTACGGAAGATAATCTCGGGGAAAATATTAAATCAATTAAAGAACAACTCCGAGCCATCCCCCATCGTGGAATTGGCTACGGTATTTTACGTTATCTCAGCTCAGATCTAGAAATTAAGTCTGGACTTTCAGCTCTCCCACAACCTGAAATCAGCTTTAACTATTTAGGTCAATTTAATCCGAATGAATCTCAAAATAATTCTTGGCAAGTCGCTTCAGAAGCCATGGGTTTAGTTCAAAGCCCTCATGGCAAGCGTCCCCATAGATTAGATATTACAGGAATCGTCTTAAAGGATAAGTTGCAAATGGATTGGACGTACTGTAATCATCTTCATCAACGATCGACCATCGAAACTTTAGCAGAAAATTATATCAATACCCTAAAAGCACTCATTCATCACTGCCAATCTCCAGAAACTGGTGGATATACTCCTTCAGATTTTCCTGCTGTTCAGTTCACACAGATCCAGTTAGATACGATTATCTCAGATATTCAACAAGAAAATCATCACCCAGCCAAGATAACTGCAATTTATCCCCTTTCTCCCTCACAACAAGGAATGTTGTTTGAGTCTTTATCCGCTTCAGAATCTGGGGTTCATATTGAACAGATTGTTCTGAATTTAGAAGGGGATTTAGATGTACAAGCGTGGCAGAAAGCTTGGAAAAGTTTGATAGATAGACATGAAATCTTAAGGACTGGTTTTCTATGGAAAGATTATGATAAGCTGGCTCAGTTTGTTTTACAAAGTTTTCCTTATGAACTACAAATCGAGGATTGGAGAGCGGAAAAAGATGCTCAAGAAAAGTTGGCTCAATATATTCGGATAAAGCAAGAGCAAGGCTTTAACTTGACCCAAGTCCCCCTTCTAGATTTATCTCTATTTCGATTGGAGGATAAAGCCTATTATTTTGTATTCACAGTACACCATATTTTGGTAGATGGATGGTCTTTAGGAGTCATATTCCAAGACCTGTTGACACTCTATCAAGGATTGACTCGGGATTCTCATTATTCCTTATCCTCTACCTATCCCTATCGAAACTATATCACGTGGTTATACAATCAAGATTTGACTGAAGCTCAGGAATTTTGGCAAGAAAAGTTACGAGGATTCACCCAACCTACTCCGTTAGGAAAAGAAGTTGCGTCGGATGACTTTGCACTTCCAGAACAACCCTATGGTCGTCGAACCATTAGTTTATCTGAGTCCTCTACAGAAGCTCTGAATCTTCTCGTTAAGAAAAATCGAGTTACTTTCAATATTCTGATTCAAGGAATTTGGGGATTATTGTTAAGTCGCTATAGTCATCAATTAGATGTCGTTTTTGGGGCTTCTGTTTCGGGTCGTCCTCCAGAAATTTCTGGAATTGAGTCTATGGTTGGCTTATTGATTAATACGGTTCCGATTCGGTGTGCTGTTATTCCCGATCTTCTGCTTTGGTCTTGGTTACAAGAACATCAACAACAACAATTTCAACAAAAATCTTATGAATATTGTTCTCAAGGCCAAATTCATTCCTGGAGTGAAATCTCCATGTCATCACGATTGTATGACAGTATCCTGGTCTTTGAAAATTATCCAGTTGATGCCTCAATCCAAGATTTTTCCGAGTTTAAGATTAGTCTTAATCAAAATCATTCTCTAGGAGCGCAAACTCAATCTAGTTTAACTATTCTTGCGATTCCTGGCTCCAATTTCAAAATTAGTGTTGTTTATAGTCAGTCTAAATTCGAGGGGTCAGAAATCGAAAAAATACTCGATCATTTTCTCATGATTTTCGATTTGATTATTAAAAACCACGAAATAACTTTAATAGAGATTGCTAATGCCATTTCAGACGATCGAGTTCCACAGGTTAAGCACGATCGCTTATCCAAGGAAATTACGAGTCAGGATAGTCAAGAAGCCTCCCTTTTCCCGCGAAACTCTGCCGAGCGAAAGCTGGCGAAAATTTGGTCAGATATTCTTCAAATTGAACCCATAGGAATTAGAGATGGTTTTTTCAATCTGGGTGGACATTCCCTTTTGGCGCTAAAATTGATGGCTAAAATTGAGCAGGAGTTCGATCGGCATCTTTCCTTATCTACTCTATTTCAAGCTCAGACGATTGAAAAATTGGCAATATGCTTGCAAGAATCAACAGATTTTAATTCTTGGTCAGCTTTAGTCCCGATTCAAACTCAAGGAAATCAACCTCCTTTCTTTTGTGTTCCAGGAGCGGGTGGAAATGTGATTTATTTGTCTGATATAGCCTGTTATTTAGGAGAAGAGCGACCTTTCTATGGGTTTCAAGCGAGAGGTTTGGATGGAACATCAGAACCCTACACTACAGTTGAAGCTATGGCGAGGGATTATATTGGATATATTAAAGCTGTACAATCTGACGGCCCTTACTATTTAGGGGGTCATTCTTTCGGTGCTTTAGTTGCTTTTGAGATGAGTCAGCAATTAGAAGCGCAGGGAGATAGAGTGGCTCGATTGGTGATTTTGGATAGTCCAGTTCCAGATGCACTAGAAAATAAACCGAATATCGATCGCGATTGGTCTCTTTCCCGGAAACTGATTTTAGTGGTGGCATTAATTGAACAGTTTTTTGGTAAAGAGATAGGCGTATCTCCGGAAGTTTTGCAATCCCTCGAAGTGGAAGAACAATGGCAATATATCTATGAACAGCTACAAACAGTGGGCTTTTTCCCCGAGGGAGCAGGGGTTCAACAGATTCGGGGGTTTGTGAATGTGTTAATGAGTGATTATGAAGCCACCTATTCTTATTACCCGCAAAGCAATTATCAGATTCCGATTACATTATTGAAGGCAAGAGATACGGTTTCTGAAGAGATGGCAGAAAAAGGCTTTGGCCATACTCTCAAAGCAGAGATTGCCAGCGATCGCCTCTGGGGTTGGGGTCGTTTCTCCTCCGAGTCAGTAGTATTTTACACTACTCCAGGAACACATCTAACTATGTTAAAACCCCCTCATGTCCAGGTCTTAGCAGAAACCTTGCGAAATTGTTTTTAAGAACCAACGCGGGTTAACTGCTTTCTGCTGCTTTCTGCTTTCGGGGTAAGGGGAGCGCTGAGGGCTTCATCGAGACTTGCTCGACCGAGCCGTTCTTCTAAAACTTGCATGACTTCTCGACCAAAGTCATTACTATTGCGCTGCCATGCGATTAAACAGACTTGGCCAAAAAACGAACCTAATGGTTCTGGATTCCAGAGCAATTTGCGAGCTGTCCAGGGCATCATACTCATGGGATCGTAGTCGGGTTTGAGAATGCCTTGGTCAAAGGCATATTGTTCGAGGTGGGTATGGGGTTGTAAACCGATAAAGAAAATGGCGGGTTCGACTTTATCAACGCCAAAGATTTCTTCTAAGGCCCGATGATAGGCGATGGTTTGGCGAATGGTGTCATAGGTTTCGTCAATTACGTTGAAGGAATAATTGACGGATACGAGGTCGTTAAAACCGGCTGCTTTTAAGTCCCGACAGTTTTCTAAAACTACGCGCAGATTATAGCCCATTCGCATTTTACGGACTAATTCTTGGGAGCCACTGGTAATGCCGATTTCAAAGTAATTCATTCCTGTTTTGACCATCAGATCGCACAGTTCAGGGGTGAGATTATCCGCTCGGATATAGGAGGCCCAGTGAATATCGGTTAAACCTGCTTCCAGGATTTTGTGTAGCAATTCGATCGCATCGGGAATGAATTTCCGTGCCGGAATAAATTGGGCATCGGTAAACCAGAAGTTCCGTACCCCCCGGTCATAGAGTTGACGCATTTCTTCGACGACTTCATCGGCGGGGTTAATGCGGACTTTTTTACCTTCGACGACAGTATAAACGCAGTAGCAACAATTATGAGGGCAGCCGCGCTTGGTTTGTACACCTAAGTAAAAGTCGGGGTCTTGTAGGTAGTAGTTAAAGGCGGGCCAGATTTCTTCGATATAGCTATAGTTGCAGGCCGTTTTTTCGAGGGGAGTGGGGGGTTCGTGGATGAGGCGATCGCGGGGGACCGTTTGACCAACAACATAACAGCGCTCGCCACTGATATCTTGATCCTTTAAGAGTTTTTCTAAGAGGCTTTCTCCTTCACCCACGGAAATAACGGTTCCTGGGGGAAGGGAACGACCGAGTTGTTTATAAAAGACGCTCACCGCGCCGCCTCCCACTACTAAGCGGGTGTTGGGGTTATATTTTTGGGCACGCTTTAAGCCTCGCTTAATCAGGCTCAGATTCCGCCAAAGTTCCCCATAGTAGGCAGTGGCTAATCGCAAACCACCCAGAGCGCCTCGGAGCTTAATGAAGGGATTAAAGCTGTAGTAAAATTCAAAGGCGTTTTGTAGGGGGTTGCCGCTTCTTCCGCCTACGGGTGCATAGATTTGAATGTCTCGCCAGGAGAAGATCAGTAAGTTGGGGCGAAACCGATCGATCGCCTCGTCTAGGGCTTGTTTATAATCGAGGGGGGGAATCGTTCCCAGGTCGAAGATCTGTTGTTCCACGGAGGGGAAGCACTTGTGGATGTGATCGGCAAGATAGACCACACCGATGGGAAAGATGGGGTTACAGGGAAGGCGGACGTAAAGAAGGCGATCGCTAGTGACGGAGGTAGCGTGCATAGGGCGTTTCCTGTTCTAAACCTGGATTTATGAGAGTTTTTCACATAACTTTACGATAACATTGGTTTTGGGATCTGTTGGAGGAAATTTTGGCCCCAGGGAGTTGGGACTTAGATTAGATTTACTAATCATCAAGATTAGAGATGATCATAGATAAGTGGAGAGAAAATCCTTATAAAAGTCTCTAGGACTGCAATTGACTGCCCAGAAAAGAGGTTAAAAAAGGATTAATGGTAGTCGCCTTTACAACCCGTTGGGATCAGAAGTGTTAGAGTAACAAATGTAGGCTAACATCCGTTATTTTTGATCTTTTCATAAGAATATGGCACAAATTCTTGATCCCCTTCCACCAGAGCAGTCCTATCGCATTCTTTGCTGCTATGTAAATGCGACCAGTAAAGTGCAAGTTGCTCGTATCTGTAATATTCAAAATTGGTATTTTGAACGGGTGGTGTTTCCTGGACAGCGTTTAGTCTTTGAATCGGTTCCGGAAGCCCTATTGGAAATTCACTGTGGCATGATGGCCAGTGCGATTTTATCGGATAAAATTCCTTGCGATCGCTTAAAACTGCAAGAATTAGGTATAGAAGGAGAAGGGCAAATGCTCAAGGAATCTAAATCTTTACCCAAGGTGATTAATACCTTAACCAACTTTAAAGCGCCAACGTTAACGGCGATTGATTAAGAAAACCTTTAATCTCTGGTTAGGAGAAAGATGGGGAAGTAAAAGATGACGGGCTAAACTTCTTTATCTGAATCTAGATTGAAATTTTAGCTTTAGACGGTTACGTTTAATAAATCTGGTTTTAATTTGTGGATCTTCCTTCATTTTTATGGCTCTGGAAAATAGCGGCCTGGTCAATGGGCTTGGCCCTATTTTCCTATGTCTTGTTAGCGATGACAGGAACTGGAGTTTGGTGGAGTCGGCAAAACCGCCAACCCTTAACTGGGTGGTGGCGATCGCTCCATTATATTCTCGGTTCTATTTTAGTCTTTCTGGTTCTTTTGCTGCTGGCGATCGGTATCGTCGGAACCCTGGGCCATTATGGCAGCTTAGGACATTCCTCTCACCTATTTGCGGGACTATGGGTGGTTGCTTTAGTCCTGATTTCTGCCACCAGTGCGACTCAGATAGGTCCCCAAAGACCTTGGGCTAGACCTCTACATCTGCTCGCCAACACGCTCCTATTTATAGGCTTTAGTTGGGTTTCCCTTACTGGATGGAGTGTGGTACAAAAATATCTACCTTAGATGGATTAACCGGATTATGCGCGATCGCCCCCAGCAAGACTCATCACAGTTTAAAATTTCCCCCCTTATCCGCATCCCCCTCTTAACACTCTATATTGCCCTCACCGTCCCTTTACCGATTTTGGCTAGGGTCACCCCATCTGGGATTTCTCCACTGCTCCTGTGGGTCGCTCTTGCCCTAGGAGCAGTCATTCTCTGGGGAGCGCTTAGTGAACGAGTCACCCTGGATGAAGAGCAGATTCAAGTCAACTATCCCTCCTGGGTCTTTTGGGCAAAACATCGTCATTGGTCTTTACCTTGGTCAGAAATCCAAGCCTTAAAACCCAGAACAACGGGACAAGGGGGATTGGTTTATTATTTTCTGGCTAAATCGGGAGAGGCTTACCTACTCCCCATGCGGATTACCGGATTTTCCCAATTGGTGCTAAAAGTTCAAGAGAAAACCCAAATTGATACCAGCAAGGTGAAACCTCTAGCCCAACCTTGGATGTATGCCCTGTTATTCGGCTTTAGTCTGATGCTCCTAGGTGTAGATGCTTGGACTATTTCCACTGCCCTAAACCAAGTTTTGTAAAACTCGGTTTTCCCTATTCCCTCCCCTTACTGCTATTGTTTCATGGGAAACGTATGTTGGGCAGACAGGGAAGGCGAACGGGTGGGAAAAGGAGACGGCGATCTCCTCTGCTGGGCTAGTCCATCCTGATTAAACCGATAACCGACCTTGCGTACCGTTTGAATGACATGGGGTTGGCGGGGATCTCTCTCAATTTTCTTGCGTAAAGACAGAACATGGGTATCCACAGTACGAGGATTATCAATCTCATCTGGCCAAGCCCGTTGTAGCAACTGAGACCGACTTAAGGGTTCTCCTCCCACTTGAGCTAGGGCATAAAGCAAGCTAAATTCTTGGGGTGTTAAATCAATCGCCTCTCCCTTGAGAGAGACCTGCCGTTGCACCAGATCGATCTTCAGCTCACCATAGTTAAGATGGGCAGGAGGGGTAAGTTTATTTTGCCGTCGGATCAGAGCTTGTACCCGTGCCATAAACTCCTGCATTCCAAACGGCTTGGTGAGATAATCATCCGCACCGGCTTGCAGTCCAGCGACCACATCGGTTTCTGCATTACGGGCAGAAAGCATTAAAATCAAAGATTTTTGTTGATTGTAAATCCACTGACAAAGTTCTAAACCTTGTCCTCCAGAAATACTACCATCTAAAACAACTAAAGTCGGTTCCCGCACCATATAAACATGACGAGCGCTGGCACTGTCGGCAGATTGGTAAACCCCATAGCCAGCCTGCTGTAAGTGCCAACCGAGAAGCGATCGCAGATGAGGGTTGCTTTCAATAATCTGAATACCAATCAAGACCACTTCGGTTTAATTTCCCTACCACACTATGCAGCAAATAACTCATTCACCTTAACAAGGTTTAACTGACTTTTTTGTAGTTGTCGATACCGAGTATTCCAGTTAAGGATTTTTAGGGATCGGTACGGAATTTGTTTCTTTAGGTATGCTAAGTTTAAGAAACTCCAGCAGATTGCCTATCTCAATTCTGTCTGGAGATTCGTTAAAATAAAGCTATCAGTGGCCCTAGGCCATTCTGCGATTGACCGATCCGGATTTTGCTTATTGGGAAGTGAACAGACCAAAGGCTCAACCCTTAAGATACCCAACAAAGTGAAGTTCAGTTGACGATCAGGAGACAACTCTTATGATGCTTCAGGATACTCAAACCATCCGCTTTTACCAAAAAATTACTGATTCTCTCGTAGACCTCTGGAACCGAGGATACCGCTATGACGACTTGCGCATGTATCTCGAAGGCTATCTAGCTGCACTAAGACATTCTAATTGTATTGAAACCTATTTAGTCCATCGGCTAGAAGAAGAAGCCTATCGATATCTACGCGACCGATCTAATTTTGAAATGCCCCTGCCCGAACCCGAAGCCAAATATTACTAGCCCAGAGTTATGGGCGATCGCTGGTTTCTAGGTTGTTTCAACCCCAAAAAATATCCCCTGGTAGTTTTCAGATAGACTCTATCCCTAAATAACCACCGGGGGATTATCGATCAATAGAGAGGTTATTCTAGGAAGCTAAAGCCACTTCCACCATCTGGGCGAGTTCTCCACTTTGGTATAACCCAAAAACAATGTCAGAGCCGCCAACAAACTCGCCATTAATATAAAGCTGGGGAATAGTTGGCCAATTAGAATACTCTTTAATGCCTTGGCGAATAGCATCATTTTGCAACACATCTACCGTTTCATAGGGGACTGCAAGCTGATTGAGCATCTGCACCACATTATTGGAAAATCCACATTGGGGCATCAGCTTATTTCCCTTCATAAACAGAAGAACTTTGTGCGCTTTAATTGTATTGTCAATGTGTTCTTTTAAGTCTGGAGTCATAGTTATCAAGTGAGGAAAGTAGAACGGCAACCTTAAATCGGTTTCAGAGTCTCGATCTTAACTGATTTTTAAGAATTTTACTGAACCGCTTGAAATTCTTCTGGGGTGTATGTCTTTAAACCCAAGGCATGGATAGCATTACTGGCCATGGCCTCCTGAACGGCTGCATAAACCAACTGATGTTGTTGTACCGGTCTTTTGCCTTCAAACTCACGGGAGACCACGATCGCTTCGTAATGATCCCCTCCTCCCGTCATATCCTTCAGGTGAATTTGGGCATCAGGAAGCTTGGCTTTAATCATCGCTTCTACTTCGGCTGGACGAACCATACAAGACTCCTTATGATTACTTACGATCAATTGTTCTCCACTCTTTATTGTAGCGATCGCCCGTTAGAGACTCAAGGGAATAATCCCGCTGATACTCTTATGGATTCTATTGAGGAACCACAGATGTAGCTTCGCTATCCTCATCTCTTTTGGGATAGGGAGAATCGACAAAGCCTAATTCAAATAATTGCTGGTATGCCTTTTTACCCATTTCGGTCGTGGGGTTTTGAGAGCGAATCACCTGTACCAGCAGAGGAACCGCTAAATCAGCTTCGTTTTGAGCGCGATGGACGAGGGCAAGCTGATAGGTCGCTTCATCCCGTTTTTGGGCTGTTTCCACAGCTAAATCCCGTTGGCTATTCGCAATACGATTATCAATACCAGAGAAACTCGCTGCCAGTTCCTGATAAAAATTCGATAATTGGTTAAACACTTGACGAGCATCTTGGAGTTTTTGCTGCGCTAGGGCATAATTTTCATTGCCCACGGCTTCAGCCGCTTCAGCCATCAGGCGATCGCCCCCGATCCTACTTAGTAAGCTGTTTTCCTGATTCAGGGGCCGAAATTCATCGGCATTCGGTTGAGCTTCTTGAGCCGCTAAGTTCTGGTGGGTAGATTGTCCAAAGGCTACGTTTGTGAAGGCGATCGCAGAAGTACAGATAGCTAGGGTCGTCGCTTGCAGGAGTTCAGAGGATTTTAAAGATACCATGAGTTGTAAGAGCTAGAGTGAAGACTAACAATATAAAACAAATCTAAACATAATTTAGCAGACAGTTCCCCTTTTTATCTGTTCCAATCAAAAGCAAGAGATAAACGATCGCAATAGAGTAGTGAAGATGGTCAAAGTTTTTGAGCAGTTGTGGCGCTTTCTTGGGAGTCAATTGAGTTCTCCCCCGGATCGGTCCTCCGATCCCGTTCAGGCCAAGTCGGGTATCCCAGAGTCAGAAATCGGGCTAGTGCTGCAACGGGGCGGCCAAGAATTGGTTTTAGAAAAGGCTTCAGATCGGCTGACGGTTTCCCCGAAGTCTAATATGTCTTCCGACTGGGCCAAGGATCTCCCTTCCTTAGCGACTCGTCCTATTGCTCCAAAACTCTCAGAATTAACGGTCGATCCCCAAAGCTTAGAAACGGCCATTACTTCAGCTCGCAATTCCCAAGATGTGGCCTTTGCCAGTCATGTCTATCAGATCAAAAATTCACCGGGAACCTACACCTATTTGTCCAACGAGATTACCATTCAATGGTCGCCAACGAGCAATGCCCAAACTCGCACGGACCCAATTCAAAAGTATGGCCTGCGGGAAGTCAAACCGGTGGAAACGCTCCCCAATACCTGGGTTTATCAACTGACGGAAAAATCCACAGAAAATCCGATTAAAATTGCCAACCGCCTAATGGCTTCTCCAGCAGTCATTACGGCTGAACCCAATCTGATTATTCCCAGCCAACCCATGTATCGCCCCACCGATGGATCTTATCGACAACAATGGTATCTGAACCATAATGGGGGAAACTATCTCACTACGGGGTCGCATATTGATGCAGAACGAGCTTGGGATCTGACTAGGGGCGATCGCTCCATTGTCGTCGCCATTGCCGATGATGCGATCGACCTCAACCATCCTGACTTCCAAGGATTAGGCAAAATTGTTGCCCCCAAAGACTTCAAAGACCGAGACTTTATCCCCCAACCCGGAGGACTGGTGGAAAACCATGGAACCTCCTGTGCCGGAGTTGCCATTGCCGAAGAAAACGGCTCCGGTATCGTTGGTGTAGCGCCTGGATGCTCCCTAATGCCCGTGCGTACCACCGGCTTCTTAGATGATAATTCCATGGAACAACTCTTTGATTGGTGTGCCAGTCGCGGAGCTGCTGTGATTTCCTGTAGTTGGGGACCAGCCGCCGTTAATTTTCCCCTCTCCCTACGCCAAAACGCTGCCCTGACCAAAGCTGCCACCCAAGGCCGTCAGGGGAAAGGCTGTGTGATTGTCTTTGCTTCTGGGAATGCCAACCGCCCCATTAACGATACCGTTAATGAACAAGGATGGCCGAGCAATGTCATTTCTGGGAATACCCGATGGTTAGCCGGTTTTCCCGTTCATCCCGATGTGATTGCCGTTTCTGCTTGTTCGAGTCTGAGCAAAAAAGCCATCTACAGTAACTGGGGGAAAGAAATCGCCGTTTGCGCTCCATCTAATAATGCGCCTCCAGGGATTTGGTTACAGCAAACCGGATTTATCCAAACTCCTCCCGCAGTTACCCGTGCTACTCCAGGATTAGGTGTTTTCACAACTGACCGGGTAGGGGGAGCAGGGTATGGTACGGGGGATTTTACAGGCACTTTTGGCGGGACTTCCAGTGCTTGTCCCATTGTCGCTGGAGTCGCAGCCCTAGTCTTATCAGCGAATCCCGATTTAACGGCGGCTCAGGTGAAGCAAATTTTAATCTCGAATACGGATAAGATTGTGGACTCAGATCCCGATCCTCAGTTTGGCTTTCGCAAAGGCTCTTATGATAGTCGGGGCCACTCCGAGTGGTTTGGCTATGGTAAGGTGAATGCCTATAAAGCTGTTGCGGCTGCTGTGCGATCGCGCCCCACTCCTCCCAGAGTTAGCCGCTGGATTCAACGGCAAAATTATGCCAGCGTCGCCATTCGAGATTACGATAGTCGCGGCATTAGTAGCTCGATTTATATTTCGGAAAGCAATTCATTACGAGATATCCAAGTGACTGTAGACATCGATCACAGTTTTTTAGGCGATATTCAAGTCAGGTTAATTGCTCCCAATAATAAAACCATTTTGCTCCAAAACCGGGCATTAGGCCAACAAACCCGGCTTCAACATACTTATACCCCTTCTGAGCGTCCCTTATTGCAAGACTTAGTTAATCTCTCCGTTAAAGGAGTGTGGAAATTACAAGTGATTGATTATGCTTTAGGTAATACCGGCACATTAAGAGGTTGGGTACTGACCTTAGGGATTTGAACTATTCTCGAACGGTCTAGCTAATAAGAACCAGAGGATCTTTATGGGGGATTTTTATTTTAATTTCTAGAGTTCCTCCTAATGCACTGACCACCTCCTGAAGTATATTTAACTCCAGACATTCCCAACTTTGCAGTTTTTCTTTTCTGGGGTGCGATTCGGCAAAATATTGTTCTAACTCTTCCTCATGCAATCCTGATTTTTCTTGCAGATACTTGAAAGTTAGTTGTTCAAGATAGTTTTGATAACGTTGCTCTGCTATAGGAATACAGCGCAAAGCGCTGTAACGGAGTACAGTCTCATTGAGATCAGTCATTGCGAATGGAACGAAGTGGAATGAAGCAATCGCAAAATCCCCCAATCTTGGCGATTGCTTCCCTGCGGTCGCAATGACAACTCACATCTACG
>NZ_JAGHZH010000037.1:0-15794 GCF_017746885.1 Roseofilum sp. SBFL
AGATAAGTCATTGCGAATGGAACGAAGTGGAATGAAGCAATCGCAAAATCCCCAAATCTTGGCGATTGCTTCCCTGCGGTCGCAATGACAACTCGAATCTATGATCAACAATGTACCTCATAGCAGCGCTTCGCGCTGTAACTGTCATTGCGTCGAATCAAGTAACGGACTTCTTCAAGGAGAATATTAAACCGCTCGTCATTTTCCGTTTGACGTTGTTTCATTTCCGCTTGCTGTTTTTCCATTTCAGCTTGACGCTGTTCCATTTCAGCTTGACGTTCTTCCATCTGTTCCATATGGCGTTGATGTTGAGCCGCAACTTGTAAGAGTGCCTGTGAGGTGATTCTCAAGCCTTCTACACTATCTTTGACCTCGCTAATGCTTTCCCGTAGCTCACTGATACTTTCGCGCATACTTTCGCGCATTTCGCTCACACTCGAAGAGAGTTCGTCGAGCATTTCATCAGTCCATCGCACAACTGCCATTTTTTTGCTCCTTTTTGTTTTAGGCTTGTTTCTATTCTAATACAGCTCTAATACAGTGCTTCGTAGAGTAATCGGTAATGGGAAAACCATTTTTCATGCTATAGCGCCGCTTTTTAAAGCATTTCATGGGAATTCCCTCAAAAGAAAGATTTAGCTGTTCCAACCCAAACTTGATTCACTTATCCCCCGTTGCTAAAGACAGTTTTCAAAGGCACTCCTAGCCACCCTTCAAAGTTTTTCAGTTGCAGGGATAAAGGATTGGGTAAAGGAGTCAGATAATAAGACGTAGGCTTAGGTTCAGCTAAGGTAATGGTTATGGTTTTGAGTTGATCTCCATGGAAGAGAGTTAGAGTAATCAAATCTCCAGGATTATAATCTTTTAAGCGATCGCTCAAGTCATCTGCACTGACGCGCAACCCGTCTAAGGCTAACAGTTCATCTCCTGCATCAATGCCGATATTATAGGCAGGAGAATGGCTTTCGACATATTTAACCCGATTCCGTCCCTGTTCTGCTCTAACAGTGATTCCGAGGTGGGGAATATCCGGTGATTTAATTTCAGCTTTGAGTTGTAAACCAAAGGGTTTGAGATAGGTGTTAAACGCTAGATCTTCGGTGGTATCGAGGGCTTTATAGAAGAAGTCTTCTAAGGACATATGGGCAACGGATTCAATGGTGGAGTGCAGTTGCTGTGGGGTATAACCGGTTTCCGTTTTGCCGAAATTTTCCCACATTTGTACCATCACATCATCGAGCGATCGCCGGTTTTGATGATGAGCGCGAATCATTAAATCGAGAATTAAGGACACCAACTCGCCTTTGAGGTAATACGACATTTGATTATTACGGCTATTGGCATCGGAGCGATAGAGCTTAATCCAAGCGTCAAAACTGGATTCATTTAGGGGTTGAATCCAACGACCTGGGGTATTTTGATAGCGGGTGATTTCCTTGCTCAGTTCGTTCAAAAAATGTCGAGCGTCATAAATGCATGCTCGCAAGGGAATTACCAGATCATAATAGGAGGTTGCTCCTTCACAAAACCACAAAGATGAGGTATAATTCTCTTGGGTATAGTCATAGGTTTCTAGTCCACTGGGGCGCAAACGTTTGACATTCCAAAGGTGAAAAAATTCATGGGCGATCAGTTGCATGAATGAGGCGTATTTTTCCCGTTCGCGAAAACTAAAGCGGTCAAAAATCAAAGAGCAAGAATCTTTGTGTTCGAGTCCGCCTCGACTGCGAGCTAGGTGGAGGATAAAAAGATAGCGATCGTAGGGGAGTCCGCCAAAGAGTTCGGATTCAACTTCAATAATTTTTTCAATATCATTAATGGCACTTTCTGCGGGAAGATTGCCTTGGCCCCAAACGGCTAATTCATGGGTTTTGTTTAGGGTTTGGAAATAATAGATGGCATGGGTTCCAATTTCAAAGGGGCTATCGAGGAGGTGATCGAAGTTGTTGGCTTGAAAAATAGCACTCTCTCGTCCAACTTTCGGGAGGGCAGTGCTAATCTTCCAAGTCGTATCCGGAACGAGGATTTTTACCTGAATGGGTTGTTGTTCCATGCCAAGCACCTGGAAAAACAGGCAAGTGCCATTAAAATAGGCATGGGAGCTATCTAAATGGCTGGTGCGAACGGTGAGTTCATTGGCATAGATGCGATAAAAGACGAAAATATCTGAAGTGTTTTCCGTCTTAATTTGCCAATAGTTTTTACTCTTTTTGTGATAAACTAAAGAAATTTGTTCTAAGTCATGAACTTGAAATTCTTGTAAATTCTTAGCATATTCTCGAACCAAGTATGAACCGGGACTCCAAACCGGAAATAGGAGGTCAAGGCGATCGGCTTGCCAACCGGAAATACTGAGGGTAACTTCATAGAGGTGGTTGCTCGGCTGGGGCATAGCCACTTGATAGGCGATCGCCACTTGATGCTCATCAGAGCGGGTCGGTTGAGGGATAGAGGTTTGAGTCATAGTCGTTAAGAACAGATAAAAATAGACATCAGGAAATTGAGTTAACCCATTCCGGCTAAATGTTTGAGTTGCTTTTTGTTAATTAAACACAATCGGTTTTCTTCAGTATGGATCGCAATCCATTTTTTTTCTTGCAACTTTTCCATGATTTTCTGAGTTTCTTGTAAGCCGATATCCGAGACATCCGCTAAATCTTGAAAGGCAACATTAAAAATGACTACTCCTCGTTGAGTGTCGAGTCCATACTCTTCGGCTAACCGAATGAGAGTATTGGCCAGTTTAACGGCAGGCGGTTGGTTTCGCAGTTGGAAGCGAACATTATTTTGCCGCAGACGGCGAACCATCAACTGCAACATGCGATGATGGAGCTGGGAATCATTAAACAGAGCTTGAATAAATCGCTGGGCTGATACGCTCATCAAGGTAACCGGACAAAGGGCAATGACATCGGTGGAGCGGGGAGATTCATCTAAAATCGCCATTTCTCCAAAAAAGTTACCCGGGCCGAGAACGGCGATCGTCATATCATTTTTATCGGACAGACGGCGGACTTTGACCCAACCCGATACAATAAAAAACACCGCATTTCCCCAAGCATCTTCCATTAACACCGCTCGTTGGGCAGGATATTCATGCTCTTGGGCAATAGACAATAGGCGATCGAGGGTCTCCGGGTTGGCGGTATTGAATAGGGGAAATCGTTCACTAAATTCTTCAGTAGTCAACATGAAAGGTGTTGGCGTTAAGCTTAACAGAAGGGGTTAGAGGTAGACCCAGGGGTGGGGAAGGACAGGATGGAGTTGACTGCCGATTGGCTAAATTGGGCTAGAGACAATCTGAATAGCAGTCGTTCTATCCTAATTAATTCTATCGGTTGGTGGGCAGCACGAGGCGATGGGATCAAGTATGAGGGGTCGCCCAAATTATCTAAAAATGTGTAGGAATGTTGCAAAACTTCAAATTTGCGCTAGGATAATCCTTAAAGTCGCCGTCAAGGGCCGAGGACAACTCATTGAGTGGATCGAGCGGCACAGAAGCGGTGCATTTCCAACGGGTTAGAGACAACAGCAAAGCGTTTTTAGCTTTGTCAGCTTAGTCTAAACCGAAGCGATCCACTGATTGAAAAACTCCATGGGCAATAAGCCAACGATTGCGATCGCCCACTTGGGCTGTGAAAAAAACCGAATTGACACCGAACATATGCTCGGTTTGCTCGTTCAAGCAGGCTACGGCGTTGATTCAAACGAAGAGTTAGCCGATTATGTCATTGTTAACACCTGTAGTTTTATCCAAGAGTCTCGACAAGAATCGGTTCAAACCCTCGTCGAACTAGCAGAGGCTGATAAAAAAATTGTGATTACGGGCTGTATGGCCCAACACTATCAAGAAGATCTCCTCGATGCCCTACCGGAAGCGGTAGCCGTCGTCGGAACAGGGGACTATCAGAAAATTGTGGAGGTGATGGAACAGGTGCAAGGAGGCGATCGCCCGATCGCGGTTTCCTCCAATCCAACCTACATCGCCGATGACCAAACCCCTCGCTATCGGACAACCACCGAGGGGGTAGCCTATCTGAGAATTGCCGAAGGATGTGATTATAAATGCGCGTTTTGCATCATTCCCCACCTGCGTGGAAAGCAGCGATCGCGCCCCATCGAATCCATCGTTGCTGAAGCCCAAAAATTAGCAGATGAAGGGGTTCAAGAACTGATCTTGATTTCCCAAATTACCACCAACTATGGAGCCGACCTTTACGGGAAACCCCAACTGGCTCAACTGCTGAGGGCACTTGGACAGGTCAATGTTCCTTGGATTCGGATGCACTATACCTATCCGACTGGCTTTAGCCCAGAAGTAATTGCCGCTATCCAAGAAACCCCCAATATTCTGCCTTATCTCGATTTACCTCTGCAACACTCCCATCCAGATATTCTTCGGGCTATGAATCGCCCTTGGCAAGGTCAGGTCAACGACCAAATTATCGAAAACCTGAAACAAGCGATCCCTAATGGAGTCTTCCGAACCACCTTTATTGTTGGTTTTCCGGGTGAAACCCAAACCCACTTCGATCACTTGTGTGACTTTGTAGATCGTCATCAATTCGATCATGTAGGCGTATTTGCCTTTTCTCCCGAAGAAGAAGCCCCCGCTTCTGGCTTTGACAACCCGGTTCCGGAACCGGTCAAAGAAGAGCGCCGCAATCACCTGATGGAGCGACAACAACCCATTTCCCTGAGCCGAAATCAGGCTGAAATCGGTAAAACCGTCGAGGTGCTGGTTGAAGGAAGCTTCCCAGACACGCAAGATTTAATCGGTCGTTGTGCCCGATTTGCTCCAGAAGTCGATGGTGTTGTGTACGTCAGACCCCAAGGAAATTCGGAACCCCTAGGAAAACTGATTTCCGTCAAGATTACAGATGCGGATGCTTATGACCTGTATGGCGATCGAGTTTAGAGCCAGACCTCAACTGCGATCGAGAACTGTCCCATTGCTGTGTAAATTACGCTGACATCGGACTTAAAATTTCCACTCATATTAAGGAGTATTAATGACTGTTTCATTTCAAGACCTCGGAATTTCTGAAAATCGTGCCCAATACCTAGAAAGCATTGGGTTTGTTGAACCCACAGAA
Source organism: Roseofilum sp. SBFL (assembly GCF_017746885.1). Classification (NCBI taxonomy): domain Bacteria; kingdom Bacillati; phylum Cyanobacteriota; class Cyanophyceae; order Desertifilales; family Desertifilaceae; genus Roseofilum; species Roseofilum sp. SBFL. Next base: position 5,097 of record NZ_JAGHZH010000037.1, read on the forward strand.
ATTCAAACCAAAGCCATTCCCCATTTGCTTCAGAATCAAGATGTGGTTGGCCAAGCGCAAACGGGAACGGGTAAAACCGCGACCTTTGCTCTGCCGATTTTAGAGCGGCTCAATCTTGAACAGCGCAACCCCCAAGCTTTAATTCTGACCCCAACGCGGGAATTAGCTGAACAAGTCCGCAAAGCCATTCGCGATCTAACCGGAGATAAACGGATTCGGGTGACCGCTATTTATGGTGGGCAGTCCATTGAGCGCCAGATCCAACGGCTCAGAAGTGGAGTGCATATTGTAGTGGGAACCCCAGGACGGGTGATCGATCTGCTTGAGCGCAAGGAGTTAACCCTCCAAGACCTCTCTTGGGTGGTTTTGGATGAAGCCGATGAAATGTTGAATATGGGCTTTATTCAAGATGTGGAGAAAATCCTCTCCCAAGTGCCCACAGAGAGACAAACGGCCTGTTTCTCCGCTACCATGCCCCCCTCTATTCGTAGTTTAGTGCAACGGTTCCTAAAATCGCCGATTACGGTAACCGTAGAACAACCCAAAGCTGCTCCGGTTCATATTGAGCAAATTGCTTATATGATTCCGCGCGGATGGACAAAACAACGGGCACTGCAACCGATTCTGGAAATGGAAAGCCCGGATTCAGCAATTATTTTTGTGCGCACTCGTCGCCAAGCGGCTGAGTTGACCAGTCAACTGCAATCGGCTGGCTATAGTGTGGATGAGTATCATGGGGATTTGAGCCAATCCCAACGGGAGCGCTTAATGACTCGCTTCCGCCATCGCCAGGTGCGTTGGGTAGTGGCGACTGATATTGCAGCGCGAGGCTTGCATGTGGACGACTTGTCCCATGTGATTAACTACGATTTACCGGATAACCTGGAAAATTATGTCCACCGGATTGGGCGAACCGGACGTGCAGGTAAGGATGGTACGGCGATTTGCTTGGTACAATCCTTTGAGCGCCGTAAACTGACTCAGATTGAACGGTATATTCGTCAACGGTTAACGGTGAATCGGATTCCAACTCGCGCTCAGATTGAGGCTCGTCATATTGACCGTCTGCAAGATCAAGTCAGTGATGCGGTAACTGGGGAGAGAATGGCTTCATTCTTGCCTTTAGTGGCCAGGTTGAGTGAAGAGGGCTATGAACCCCATGCGATCGCCGCTGCTGCTCTGCAAATGGCCTACGATACCACTCGTCCTGCTTGGGCACACACCGATTATGATGCCACGGAAGATGATGTTAAATACAGCACTCCTAAGCCAAAGCTGGCTAAACGGAATCGGAATGCATCTTCCCTGCGTGATAAGCGCGAAGACCGGGTTGGAGCCAGCGAACAATCCTAAACCAGCAGTTCGATAGTCACAGTATAATCAGGGAGGCTTAGGTTGAAAATGGTTCAAAAGCTACCCTGGCCCTCCCTGGCCATATTATTAATTTCTTATACCAGTTTTGCAGCAGCCCTGCCCCCTCTGAATTGGTTAGATGAACCTCCGTCATTCTCGATGGAGGTTCGTCTTTGGATTCTGGCAACCCTATTAGCGCTGAGTTTTACTGCTTTGCTCACTGCTCCTTTACGGCAACTCAAAGAGGGGATGGTGAAGGGGTTTCAAAGTGATTTAGGATTATTGTTAGGAGTAGTTACCCTGGGCTTTTTCTCCGTGTTAATTTTATCCCGAATTCATGTATTTTATCGGGGTTTTGTCCTGCTATGTTCGGGAGCATTGGCTCGCCTAGATTTACAAACGTTAGGGTTTACGGAGTGGCAAGCCTTTTTTATTTTAGCCATCACCTCTGTTTTAGGCTTAATCGTGGGTTGGGTGATGGCCTATTTGAGTTAATTTAGAGCAGGCGAAAGATAAAGGGATAGCGATAGGATGTTTCGGGTTGGCTTAGGCAATGGGCGATCGCCAAAACCGGTAAGATCACAGTCATAATTTGCAATAGTCCCAACAAAGGCCAACCAATTAATACAATGGTGAGTATGCCAAAAATGATTTCGTATAACCAGACATTAAAGTGGAAATTGAGGGACTCTTTGGCATTCTCCTTGACAACCGGATCGTCGGAGATAACAGAAATAGCGATCGGTACTCCCACCGAAACCCACAATAAACTAAAGAAAATAGAGCCTTGACACAGAGCAGAAAGTAACTTGCGCTTATCTGGATCGTACATTATTCTCTCCACTGACTTGAATTTCTATATTCATAGTAATCAATGCCCTCAATCAGCTTCCATACGGATTACCGTCTGCTAAATGAGAAATCCTCAAGCGTTTGCTACTTCTAAAGGCGTGACTCCTAAAGCTGGGATTGTAGCTCAACTTGCTAAACCCCAGTTTGAAGACTCCCCTTATGTCAAAAATTAAACATTCCAAGCCTGGATTATATCAAGGCTATATCGCTACTCGAAAGCCAAACGTATTGCCTCGATAGTTCGCCCACAGCATATTACGATGAGCCGAACGGCAATTGAGCAACTGATTACTCCAAGAACCCCCACGTATGACCTTTAATTCCGGTTGATCGCCAGATAACCAAGATTCTCCGTTATTGGGTGCAAGATTGTATGTGTTGTGCCAGTGGTCATTGCACCATTCCCAGACATTACCATGCATATCATACAACCCAAATTGATTAGGGTTAAAACTTCCGACTGCCCTAGTTTTTAGCTCTCTTTCTGAGGGATTAGGCAGTTTATAATTGCCTAAGTCAATGGTTAGCGTTTCACCCACGTTAAATGGAGTTGTAGTTCCAGCGCGACAGGCATATTCCCACTGAGCTTCTGAGGGTAAGCAATAATTTCGTCGAGTGTGGGAAGAGAGTCTTAAACAAAATTCTTGTACTTCATCCCAGGAAATTTGTTCAACAGGTAAATCATCTCCTTGGAAATGAGATGGCTTAGATTCTAAGCGAAGGTTGATTTGTGGAAAAGAGGCGACTCTATGCCATTGGGCCTGGGTAATCTGAAATTTCCCTAAATAAAAGGGAGCAACTGTGACTACATGTTGGGGACTTTCATCAGATTCTTGGTTGTCTTCATCCCCAGGAGAACCCATAAGAAAGGTGCCTCCGGGTATAGAGACCATTTCTAAACAAACTCCATCCCCTAAGTCTTCTTGAAAAGATTGGGCTTGGTAATTTTGGCGCTTAAGGGGTTCTCCACGATGATTAACAGTAACGACTTCAAAGTTAAATGTTGAGTATGTTGGCTGTTTATCATGAGAGAATTGTTCTACATCCTCCTCGTGCTGAGAAATTTCTGTGGGATCATCAGGGTTAGTCTTGGGTGGCGATAATTCAAACTCAGGTACAGTTAAGTCAGAATTTTTAACGACTTCAATGTTAAATGTTGAGGGTTTTGGAACATTAGAAACTGGAGCAGGGGATAAATCTAGTTCGGTAATGAGTGTGGGATTATCTGGGGCAATGGCAGGAGGAAAAATAGGATGGGTTTCTTCATGTTGCAAGTTTCTGAGAGGATTCGGTTCAGCAATTGGAGGAGGTTTAGAAATCAAGGGAGATGGGAGGGAGTTTATGGCTTCTAGGGCTTCTGCTCCGTAGGAATAGCGATCGCCGAAATGATAGCAGACCATTTTCCCTAAAACTTCCTCCAACTCCTCCCTCACGGAGGCGAACTGTTTCCATAATATCTCTTCAGTCTCCGGGTCTTTCGGGAGTTCAGGCAAAGATTTTCCGGTTAAGGCTTGAATCGCAATGACTCCCACGGCATAAATATCACTACTGAATTTCGGACGACCGATCGCCTGTTCGCTGGGCATATAATTGGGAGAGCCAATAATCACCGATACAGGAGTTTGGGACGTTTTTTCAGGGGAAGGGTGAACCTGGGAAAGAGTTTGCTTAACTGCACCAAAATCAATCAGAACCAGTTGGTTATCAAGCGATCGCCGGATAATATTACTTGGTTTTAAGTCTCGGTGAATCACTCCCTGTTGATGAACAAAATCCAAGGGAGTCAAAATATCTCTTAACAAGGCGATCGCCCGATCTTCCTGCCAGGGTTGTCCCTCTCCGATCTCGGAGGCAAGTTCATGACCCTGAATATACTCTTGAACTAAGTAAAATTCCTCCTCTTGTTCAAAAAAGGCCAACAAACGGGGAATTTGGGGATGTTCTCCCAACCGTTGTAAGATTTGAGCTTCAGTGGTGAACAACCGCTTGGCGACTTTTAGAGCATCCGGGTCATCCAATTGGGGTTTGAGTTGCTTAACCACACACAGAGGATGACCCGGAAGGTGATGATCTCTGGCGAGAAATGTTTTGCCAAACCCCCCTTGACCGAGTTCTTGCTCAATTTGGTAGTGACCTGCTAACACTTGTCCCATAACCTGGGGTGTTGTTGATAAAATACCCCATCTAGAATAGCGCAGAACACTAAAGAGGCAATAGGCACTCTAGCCATAGGGTATTGGTCTTTTCCGAAAAACAGTCCCTATTTATTATTCCATTCCCTATCTGTCATTTGACTTGAACCTTTCTAGAGAGAGCCGTAGGTCGCTCAGATGATACTGAACCATATTTTCTACAACGGTTTTAATTGCTTTCATCGGTGCAACTTTGTCATACATCGCAATCGTCACTTCATTAATACTATTGGGACCCTCAGAGAACTGCTGAATAATTTGTGCCAAAATAATCTGTAGTTCTTCCAGTGCAGGGAATCGCTCCACTCGAGTACCGAGCAGAGGAAATGCAATACTTTGAAAACCCTCTTGATTGGCTGTCTCTAAGCAAGTTTGCACTGCTTGTTGAATCGTTGATTTATAGATATTTTGGGAAAGAATGGAAAAATCAGAAGCGAAATTCATGACTGCTGCATGATAAATCTTCTTTGCCCATAGGTAACCTGCGGTTGTCGCTGCGATCGCGCCTAATCTTAAAGGTTGTAATTTTTGGGCTTCTTTATACACTTCAATTCCGCCAATGGAACGAATTTGTTTAGAAACGCCTACCCCCATGGTTAAGTAAGTATCGTCTGAGCTGACAATCACATCAGCCGTGAGATTCGTAATATCTCCTTGATAGAGTTTGATTGATTTGCCTTGCACGCCTAATTCACAAATCCATAATCCTCCCCATCGATCGCGTTGATTGATCGGTTGAAAGGTCACCGGTTGTGATGATTCTGGGTCAATGGAAGCAGAAAAAGACACAACGGTGGGAGAGTCAGGGGAAACGGGTTCCGCTTTGGGAATCGGAGGAGGAGGGGAAGTCGGGGAAATAGAGAGGGCATTGACCGCTTCTAGGGCTTCTGCGGCGCAGGAGTAGCGATCGCCGAAATGATAGCGTACCATTTTCCCTAATACAGCCTCTAACTCTGAACTCACGGATGCCAATGGTTGCCAAAGAATCTCTTCAGTCTCCGGATCTTTCGGGAGGTCTCTAGGTAATGTTCCCGTTAGGGCTTGAATGACAATAATTCCCACCGCATAAATATCACTGCTGAATTTCGGGCGACCAATCGCCTGTTCGCTGGGCATGTAATTGGGAGATCCAACAATTACCGATAAGAGAGTCTGGGACGTTTTACCCATTGAAGGGGTTAATTCTGAAAGAGTTTGCTTGACTGCACCAAAATCAATCAGAACCAGTTGGTTATCGAGCGATCTCCGGATAATATTACTCGGTTTTAAGTCCCGGTGAATCACCCCCTGTTGATGGACAAAATCTAAAGACACCAAAATATCTCTTAACAGGGAGATCGCCTGAAGCTCACTCCACGCTTTACCCTCTTGAATCTCCTGCGTTAGCTCATGACCCTGGATATATTCTTGGACGAGATAAAACTCCTCCTCTTGTTCAAAAAATGCCAACAACCGGGGAATTTGGGGATGTTCTCCCAAGCTTTGTAAGGTTTGAGCTTCCGTTTTGAACAAGCGCTTGGCGACCTTCAGAGCATGGGAGCCATGCCATTGGGCTTTGAGTTGCTTCACCACACACAGAGGATGACCAGGAAGATGATGGTCTCTAGCCAGAAACGTCTTGCCAAACCCTCCTTGACCCAATTCTTGCTCAATTTCGTAGTGACCGCCTAACACTTGTCCTATAGCTGGGGTACTGTTGATAAAATACCTCATCTAGAATAGCGCAGCTCCATAGAGAAATGAGATTAATCATGCCCCAGCTTGGGACACTTGCGAATTGACGACCGATTGTGCTATCAAATCAGAAGATGTGCTGGATCTGTAAAATGCACATTTCTACGACCTCTCTAAACTCCTATGAGGTGCAGTTAGTCTGCGGCTTCATGTAGCCGATATATCCGTTGAACAATTTCTAGACCAGCGCGATCGCCAACTTTTTGATTTTTAATTGATCTTAAACTCGGATCGCTCGATTGGCCCCTGTTGCTTCCAACTCACGGGCTTTTTTGCCTCGCCAAAAGAGGCGAATGGGGGTACCGGTAAATCCCAGTTGTTTGCGAATTTGCCCTTCTATATAGCGACGGTAGTTTTCTCCCAACCGTTTGGGATCGTTGACAAAAATACTAAAGCTTGGCGGTTGGCTACTGACTTGCGTGCCATAGTAAATTTTGCCCTGTTTCCCTTGCCGGTTGGTGGGGGGAGTGTGCCAACTGATGGCCTCTTGCAGAACTTCATTGACCACAGAAGTGGAAACACGGCGTTTATGTTCGCTGACGGCATTATCGACTAACTTAAGAATTTTGGGAACCCGTTGTCCCGTCAGAGCGCTGACGAAAATCATTTCTGACCAGTCAATAAAGTAGAGGCGATCGCGAACCTGTTGTTCGTAGTGCAAAATGGTATAGCTGTCTTTTTCCACCTGATCCCATTTGTTCACCACAATCACACAAGCGCGGCCATCTTCAGTAATGCGGTTAGCCAATTTTTGGTCTTGTTCGGTGACTCCATCGATCGCATCAATGACCAGTAATACCACATCAGAGCGGCGAATGGCTTTAAAAGCACGATTGATCCCGAAAAATTCGGCCCCGTATTCCACATTTTTCTTCTTGCGAATGCCCGCAGTATCAATTAACCGGTAGGTTTTGCCCCCATGTTCGACCATGGTATCAATAGCATCTCGGGTGGTACCGGAAATGGGGCTAACAATAGCCCGTTTTTCCCCTAAAAAGGCATTGAGTAAACTCGATTTACCCACATTCGGACGACCAACAATGGCGATTTTGGTTTCTGTAGATTCTTCCCAGTTTTCCATCACGGGTAAGTGAGGCAGTAAAGCATCCAGAAGATCCCCCGTTCCATTGCCGTGAATGGCGGAAATAGCATAGGGTTCGCCTAGTCCTAATTCCCAAAATTGGGCGGCTTGAATCAGTCCCCGATCTGGAGATTCGCATTTATTCACCGCTAAAATGATGGGGATCGATTGTTGATGCAACCATTGGGCAATTTCCATATCTCCAGGGGTGGGTCCAGTTTGACCATCGACGAGGAAAATGGCAGCGCTAGATTCAGCTAAAGCGAGTAAGGCTTGTTCGCGAATTAGGGGCAAAAATTCAGTATCGTCATGGAAGAGTAGCCCCCCAGTATCGACGACTTGAAAATCGCGATCGCGCCAATAGCAGTAACGATAAGTGCGATCGCGGGTAATTCCGGGTTCATCAAACACAATCGATTCTTGTCTTTTGGCTAACCGATTAACCAGAGTGGATTTACCGACATTGGGACGGCCGATAATGGCGATGATAGGCAGTTTCATAGGAACGTTTTTAGGGGTTAGAAATATGTTTAGAGATTTAAGCCAAGCATTTCATTATATATCATTTAGATTGAAGTCAATTGAAAATTCACTATAAAGCAAGTAGGCTCTTCAATAATGGAACGTGTTATTTCCCTATTGGGACTCGGTGTTTTTGTCGCCTTTGCCTATGGCATCTCGGTTAACCGTCCAGCAGTGCGCTGGCGAGTGGTAGCAATGGGGCTGGGTTTACAGTTTGTTTTAGCGGTGCTGATCCTCAAGGTTCCATTCGGCTTGGCTCTATTCCGCTTTTTAGGCGATCGCATCCAGACGTTTTTAGAGTTTTCGGATGTGGGGTCTGAGTTTGTGTTTTCGTCCCAGTTGGTGAACAATGAGGTGTATATTTTCGCCTTTCGGGTGTTGCCAACGGTAATTTTCTTTTCGGCGTTTATTAGTGTGCTTTACTACTATGGAATTTTACCGCGCATGGTACAGGCGATCGCTCGATTCATGCAATATACCCTGAAAACTTCGGGATCGGAAACGCTGACGGCAGCCGCGAATATTTTTGTCGGTTCGACAGAAGCACCTTTGCTAATTAAACCCTATGTCTCGACAACTACCCGGTCTGAACTTCATGCGATTATGACCAGTGGATTTTCGACGGTAGCTGGAGGAGTTTTAGTCGCCTATATTTCTTTTGGTATTGCTCCAGAGCATCTGATTACCGCATCGGTGATGTCTGCTCCGGCAGCGTTGGCGATCTCGAAGCTGATGTATCCAGAAACCGAAAGTTCCCCCACAATGGGAACGGTATCTATCCAGGTGGAGAAAACCTCTATCAATGCCATTGATGCTCTTTCTACAGGTGCTTCTGAGGGAATGAAGCTAGCCCTGAATATTGCGGCAATGCTGATTGCATTTTTGGGGGTACTGGCGTTTATCAATGCTGTATTAGGTTGGATGGGCGGATTGGTTGGTTTACCGACGTTATCCTTAGAGGGAATTTTTGGCGTAATCTTTGCGCCTGTGGCTTGGTTGATGGGGGTTCCTTGGGCAGATTGTTTAGTGGTGGGGGAGCTACTGGGAAAGAAGACAATCCTGACTGAGTTTATCGCTTATGTAGATTTGAGTGAGTTGATTGCGAATCAACAAATTTCCGATCGCACTGCGGCGATCGCCACTTATGCTCTCTGCGGCTTTTCTAATCTGGGGGCAATCGGCATTCAGTTGGGAGGCATTGGGGCGATCGCTCCCTCTCGACAATCCGATCTCGCTCAGTTGGGTTTACGAGCTATGATTGGCGGATTTCTTGCCTGTTGTATGACCGCTTGTATTGCTGGAGTTTTACTCTAACCGTCATTCATTCTTTAAAATGGGCGAAGGTCTAACCGGAGGCGGCTAGACCTAAACTAAGTATTCTTGAGAAACTCTAATCTTCAGGGTTTTACGAGTTAAGAAAATGGACAAGTACAACTAACTTACTAAGGTTTTCATTCTTCACAGCCATACCTTTTAGGCTTTCCCATAACCCTGTCTTTCCGGACTTCAGGTTTGGCTTAACCGCTGACTGTGCAGGGGGTTTGCCACTAGGGTGAAGGGCTATGTTCAACTGTGACTGGACTCTAGAGGACAGACACCAATTCTAGAACCCAAATTTAATGCTTTAATTTCTTGCTTTGGTGTCTATATTGTTTACAATAGCATAGTTTTTTCAGAGTTCCAGTATTGTTTACACAAATTTAGGACTCTTTACAGAGCGCAATATTCATCAACAAGAGATTAAGTATAATGGCTGATTTTTCCAGGATGTTTTAACCATGAACTCAACTCAAAGAATAGGAATTAACCCAGTTTCCCTACTGCTCATCGGTGGCGCACTTCTGCTCAATTTGGCAGGATGCGGCTCCTCTCAAGGGACTCCAGAAGAGACGGCACAAACCACTCAAGAAGAATGCGATCGCCCCAAGCAGATGGATGGGCAATATTGCGATCGCAATCAAGATCTAGTTGCCGATCCTCCAGACAACCCTGATGAATGGATTAATCCAGACACCCTCATCTTTGCCTATTTACCGATTCCCAACCCAGACCAATACGAATCTGTTTGGACTGAATTTATGGCCCATCTATCGGAAATTACCGGCAAACCCGTCCAATTCCTCGCTCTAGAGTCAAAAGCCGATCAAATTCAAGCCTTAAAAGACGGTCAACTCCATATTGCCGGGTTTAGCACTAGCACTGTCCCCATTGCCGTCAATCAAGCCGGCTTTACCCCTTTTGCCATGATGGCCGCTTCTGATGGCACATTTGGCTATGAAATGGAAATCATCACCCATTTCTCCAGCCCTCTTGATAGCCTCGAAAACCTATCAGACCGCCAGTTAGCCTTCACGGATGCTAATTCCTATTCAGGATACATTTTACCCCGTGCCCTCCTAGAAGCCGGTTATAACCTCAAAGGCGATCGAGACTACAAAGCTGTATTTTCTGGATCTCAAGAAAAATCTATCGTCGGAGTACAAAACCAAACCTATGAAGCAGCCGCCATTGCCAATGATGTCCTGCAACTGATGTGCAATCGTCAGGAAGCCGACTGTAGCCAATTCCGCTCCCTTTACCAATCCCAAACTTTCCCTAATGCCGCTTATGGCTATGCCCATAATTTAGACCCAGAACTGGTTAAAGGTATCCAAAATGCTTTTTTAACCTTTAACTGGTCAGGAACGGGTTTAGAGCGCGAATTTAGTGCCACAGGAGAAGAAAAATTTATCCCCATCGACTATCAAATCGATTGGAGTCAGATCCGTACTATCCAGGAAGCTCAAGGAGTCGATTACCAAGTGCCTTCGGATTAAATACTCTATGGTATAGCAAAGAAAGGGAGCGTTAGGACAGTATCTTAAAAGCTTCTATGATGGCATCATAAAGGGATTCACACTGGTTCTTGAGTTTTCCCACCTCCTTCTTCAGCCGCTCCCAAAAGTGTTCAATTTTATTCAAATC
>NZ_JAGHZH010000038.1:0-4006 GCF_017746885.1 Roseofilum sp. SBFL
GATGGGGTAAAGTTCTGATTTTCCGGAAGAAGGATTTATACGGTTCGTAACCGGGTTTATATTTTCCTGCCAGTTCTCCAGGACAACATAAGTTGTGGATGTCATCCAATATAATCAAGCAGCGATGTTTTTGTAAATATTGAATTAGGGGTAATTCTTTTTTCTTCTGAGCAGAAGCGTCTTCAGGTTGAGGAGAACAGAAGACTTGGATGAAGTCGGCTTCTAAGTCAGCAAACGGGGGAGCATGTTCGAGACTGCGCCAAATCACAGATTCAAATTCAGATTGGATCTGTTCGACGAGTTGCAGTGCCAGTTGCGTTTTACCAATGCCACTGATACCCATGAGTGAGATGATACGACATTGGTCTTCTAAGATCCAGGTTTTGAGCGTGTTGAGTTCAGAGGCGCGATCGTAGAAAGTACCCAATTCTGGCATTTCACTTAAATCATGACGTTGAGAGTTAGATTTTGGTGGGACACCTGGATTATCCTTTTCTACTCCAGCATAAATAACAGAGTCTATCTGTTGTATACAATCGCTGGAGCATATCGATACTTGAAGTTTTTCCAATTCAGAACGCAAATTTGATTTACTGATCTTGTCTCCTAATTCTTCTGAAATAACTTTCCATAATTCCGATCCTACTTCTCTCAGATGGCTATCAGAGCATTCAACTTCTTTAGCGATTTCTTTGTATGTCTGACGTTGTAGAGTGCCTCGCAGTACAGCTTTCTCTAGATCGTCCATGTGCCTACCTCTGTTTGTAAACACAATCTGGTCAACAGCTCTCTCAGCAAATTGTAACATTTTCTCAATATCCATGAGAGTCTATTAAGGGAATGTTTGGTATAGCATATCACTTTTTGTGAGGCTTGGGGAACATTTCCATACATTTTCCTACAAAAAGGGTTTCATGTAGCCAGTTTTTAGGTGCAAAATAGCACTTTTTGAAGGTGGACAAATCCAGAGTGCTTAAGACATAGTAAGAGTATAGCTTGCAGCGCTGCGTTTCATCATGGCTTCAATTTTATTGAAGTTATATAAATTGACAAACTGGAGGTAAAACTATGAGCAAAAAAGAAAGAGGTTTTTGGGCAGAACTTGGACTGTATACAGCAAAAGTTGGTGCTGGTGCGGTAGTCACTGGAGTAGTTGCAACTACTCTTGGAGGTATTGTTGGTGGGCCCGCAGGAGCAGTTGTTGGTGCAAAGCTAGGTGCTATGGCTGGCGGAGCTGCTGCTGGAGCGAGTGGAGATGGTGGAGATGGTGGTGGTGATGTTGGTTGAGTTAAGTTTACAGTATATGCTGTGAAAACAGAATAACAAAACCTGTTCTTTGCTATCAAAGCATGTAGGGGCGAACGGCCGTTCGCCCCTACAGATTTTGTAAATAGAGATTAAACCTTTGATGAAGTCGCTAATTGCACAGGTATCAAGGAGATATTTCATTAAAATAGCTCCTGTTCATGAGGGGGAATGAGTTCATCCCGATAGGACTCGAAAGCGGGAAAATCAGGGACTCCTTGATAAGATAAGATCGCTTCTGGCCATTGGGAAGTTGAAATGGGTGGCGCTTGCATTGTGTGGCGTAATACTTGCAGAATCAATGTGGATAGAGAAATATTGGATTGCTCCGCTTGACGGATGAGGTCTTGTTGGAGGTCTGGCGGTAAGTTGATTGTAATTTGCATCGATGAATTTTCCTCAGTTTATCCCTCTTGAGCTGATATTTTATCACATCCTATTGCCCAGAAATTGGGTTATGCTCATCAGAAAGAATAACCCCGATCGCCCCTCGGATGTAGTGACACTAGCCCATCCTCTTGCGAAGATAGAAACGATATCTTCGAGAAATGACAACTTATTTAAGGCAACTATGTCCTACGATCGCGAAAAACAGGTAGCCATGGAAGCGGCCATCTTAGCCGCCAAACTCTGTCAGCAGGTACGCCAAGACATTCCAGAGGCGATCGAAAAACACGATAAAAGTCCCGTAACCGTCGCAGATTACGGCTCTCAGGCTATTATTTGCAAAGCCCTCAGAGAAACCTTTCCCAACGATCCCATCGTCGGAGAAGAAGACGCAACCGAGCTACGTAAACCGGAAATGGCCGATACCCTCAACAAAATGCTCGGTTATGTGCAAAACATCATCCCCGATGCCACCGCCGACCAAGTAACCGACTGGATCGATCGCGGAAATGGCTCCGTATCCCCCCGATATTGGACACTAGACCCTATTGACGGCACAAAAGGCTTTTTACGTCAAGATCAGTATGCTGTGGCTCTAGCGCTCATTGAAGACGGGGATATCAAGGTCGGGGTTTTAGCCTGTCCCGCCATGCCCGTCGAAGGCTCAGAACCCGGTATGCTCTACATTGCCGTGCGTGGAGAAGGGGCACAAATGAGACCCTTAGCAGGGGGAGAATTACAAACGATCCATGTAGTGAGTCCTGATGATACAGAAAACATGCGCTTTGTCGAAAGCGTAGAAGCCGCTCACGGGGACCAATCTCGGCAAAATGCCATGGCTCAAGCTGTCGGTATTACTACTCCATCCGTGCGCGTGGACTCCCAAGCCAAATATGGCATTGTTGCATCTGGAAAAGCTGCCCTCTACCTGCGCTTACCCTCTCCCAAATATCCCGATTATCGCGAAAATATTTGGGATCATGCGGCTGGTGCAATCGTCGTAGAAGAAGCCGGAGGTAAAGTTACCGATATGCATGGACAACCCCTCAATTTTGCTGATGGGCAGAAAATGATGAATAATCGGGGCGTTGTTGTCAGTAATGGCGTGTTGCACGAGAAGATTATCGACGTTTTGAAGAGTTAATTTCCTCAAGGGACGAGTTCACTCAGATCTGGCAAGGAAAACCAAAGATCTCGTGAACCCGCCCCTAAATCTTAGTGATATAGCAGTGAACTCGTTAAGTTAGGACGGTTAAGTTATGGTTTGAGGTAAAGGATTTCCAGCCCCTTGCCTAGCCCAAATTACCTTAACCCACTTTCACTTTAACCACCTTGTGTTGCTCTTCTTCAACCTTCGGTAACGTCAAGTGCAAAATCCCCTCCTTATATTCCGCTTCTACATTATTATTTTGAATGCGGTTCGGTAAAGGAATAACCCTTTGGAACTGACCATAGCGAAACTCAGAGCGAGTTACGCCTTTCTCTTCAGTGGTTCTTTCGCTGCGCCGTTCGCCAGAAATAGAAACCGCTTCAGCCGTTACTTGAATATCGAGATCGTCCGGTTTCATTCCCGGAACTTCTAATTTAATTTCAAATGCTTCAGGGGTTTCATGAAGTTCAGCCGCTGGCAAGAAATTCCCTGGATTAGAGGGGACTTCTTTGGGCACTAAATCATCAAACAAGCGATTCATTTGGCGTTGTAAGGTATCGATTTCTCGGAAAGGTTCCCAACGAACTAAAGGCATACTGTTAATCTCCTAAACAAGTTACTTGGGTTTGATGAATTCAATCTAACAAACTGGCGCGAACTGTCAGGTTCGGTTTTTCTCCATTAGTTGAGGTAAGTCTCCGAACTTTCTAACGGAGAGCAAGAAAAAACCGATTCCTAAACTTAGGAACCGGCTTAAACATCAAGAGAATTCTAGAAAATAGCATAACCCTCATGGAGGAATAAAAGAACCCTTGGGTTACTTCTTTTCAAGGGGGCTTACTCTTAGGCTAGCGAATACAATTAAGCGTCTCAGTTCGGTTCTCTGCTAAACGGCGATCGCAATCTCCGCACTTTCGATTAGACTGTACAGAAATCACTGGTCAAAATTCCCGATCGAGATAGTTTTAAGATTTGCTCCTGCGCTCCTTCATCATTCTTCCGTTTCTGGTTCAAATCTTTACTGCTCTTTATTGGCGATCCGATTGTCAATGATTATCTGCACTGCTATTAATTTTTAACTATTAATTTTTAAATGGTTAATTGCTCCTTCACCGATTACCATGAGTCTTGCAGACTTTATTGCCCTTTCCCCTATGATTGAAC